>JAHEMS010000264.1 GCA_024643595.1 Bacteroidota bacterium | reverse complement strand
AGCATATCGATTTAGAGAGGCTACGGCTCACCTGATGGACCTGGCCCGGCTCGGCAATAAATATCTCGCAGAAACGGAACCATGGAAATTAGCTAAGACGGATTTAGCAGGGGTGGGAACAATACTGAACATTGCTTTGCAAATTACAGCCAACTTATCCATTATGGTGGAGCCATTTTTACCTTTCTCGTCGATCAAATTGAAAGGAATGCTAAACCTTGGAAAACGTTCATGGCAACAAGCCGGCGGTGTCGATTTACTAACAGAGGGACATTTGTTAGGAACGGCTTCTCTACTATTTGAAAAAATTGAAGATGATGTGATTGAAGGTCAGATCAAAAAACTATACGATACAAAGAAGAAAATGGAATTAGCCAGTCAACCGGCATTGCCTGCCAAGTCAGAAGTTTCCTTTGATGAGTTTTCGAAAATGGATATCCGGATAGGGACAATCCTTGCGGCAGAACGTGTAGAAAAATCCAAGAAGCTCTTAAAACTGCAAGTGGATACTGGCATTGACACGCGAACGGTAATGAGTGGTATTGCCGAACATTTCTCGCCCGATGAGATTATTGGAAAGCAGGTAACTATTCTCGTAAACTTGGCGCCACGCAAAATTATGGGTGTAGAATCGCAGGGCATGATACTGATGGCTTCTGATAAGGATGGATCGTTGAAGTTGTTAAGTCCAGGTTCGGATACCGCTCCAGGCTCGGTGATCAGCTAAAACAAGAATCAATAATTATTTAGTGCCTTGATGTGTTTTTACTCCATCCATCACTAATTGATGGCACAACTCATCAATTTTATTTATGTTTAATCTATGAGAAACGGAGATACATCTAGAAGAGAATTTATCAAGAAGGGGATAACTACGGTTGCATTATCATTGCCAGTGTTTAATATCATCAGCAGACCCGCACTGGAAGAGGAGATTATCGGACACGGAAAGTTTCGTTACCGTGTTCACAAAAACTGGGGAAATCTGGATCCGGCTAAAACCCCTGTGAAGAACTGCCATGAAATGGTGATGGATAAAAAAGGGCGTTTGATCATGGTGACCGATGAGACCAAAAACAACATTATCATTTATGATCGTTCAGGCAAACTGATCACCACCTGGGGAAATGAGTTTCCGGGTGGGCATGGGCTTACCTTATTTGATGAGGGCGGTGAGGAAGTACTTTTCATTTGCGATCCAAATATTGGTCGGGTTGTGAAAACAACCGTTGATGGAAAGACCATTATGGAATTGCCTCATCCCAAAACAATTAACGTATATGAAAGCAATCAAAACTACGCACCAACAGAAACAGCGATTGCACCTAATGGCGACATCTATGTAGCGGATGGTTATGGTTCTCAATTTATTTTGCAGTTTTCCCCAAAAGGTGAGTTCATCCGGAAGTTTGGCGGACCAGGTAGTGAAGACGCCAATTTCAGCACAGCCCACGGGGTGTGTATTGATGCGCGTGATAAGAACAACATCACTTTGCTTTGCACTTCTCGTGGACATAATTCCTTCAAACGCTTTTCGCTCGATGGAAAATACATGGCTACACTTTTTTTGCCCGGTGCATTTGTGTGTCGCGCGGTGATAGATGAGGAAAATATTTATGCTGGTGTGTGCTGGTCACGATTGCGTTATCTTGAACAGACTAATAATTCAGGCTTCGTAACTATACTGGATGGAAAGAATAGGGTGATTTCCAATCCTGGTGGCACGGCACCACTTTATAAAAAGGGAGAATTGCAATTGATGGTGCAGGACAAACCCATTTTCAACCATTGCCATGATGTATGTATCGATATGGACAAAAACATCTACGTATGCCAATGGAATGCAAGCAAAACCTATCCCATTAAACTGGAGCGTATTTAACCCACTTCGGTAACGATTTTTACTCCAAAAGGCGTCATATATGACGCTTTTTTTGTCCCTGTCTCCTTTTAATGTAACATGGGTTACACATCGGCTGATCTGTTCTGATGAAGATCATAGAGCGCGGTGAGTACCATCATTACCCACGTGAAAGGTGCCATATACCTTTACATCACCAATCAAAACAATTATCAGATGAAAAAGATAGTGATTTTAGGAGCCGGAATGGCTGGAACCGTGATGACCAACAAACTTTTCCGAATTCTTAATAAGGACCTTTGGGAAATTACCGTGGTCGACAAAGATGAGAGTCATTACTACCAACCCGGATTTTTATTTATCCCCTTTGGAATTTACAATCCCGAAGATGTAGTAAAACCCAAAAAAGAATTTATTCCCCAGGGTGTAAATTTTATTTTAAATGAGGTTCAGAAAGTAGTGCCTGAAAATAACCAGGTAATACTTAAAGGTGGCGTTATTCTTAGCTATGATATACTGGTTGTTGCCACCGGAACAGTGCCTGTTCCAGAAGAAACGGAAGGACTGAAAGGAGATTTATGGTATAAGGATATTTTTGATTTTTACACTTACGAAGGAACCACACAGCTTGCTAAAAAATTGGAAAACTGGAAAGGTGGCAAGCTGGTCATCAATCTGGCGGAAACCTTGATAAAATGCCCGGTGGCACCGCTTGAATTTACTTTCCTGGCCGATGCCTACTTCACCGAAAAAGGTATACGCGATAAAGTTGAAATTTTCTATGTAACCCCACTTTCAGGTGCATTTACAAAGCCTAAAGCAACCGCCATGCTCAATAAACTCATGGAAGAAAAAAATATCAATGTGATTCCAGATTTCTATCTGCAGCGTGTTGATAATGAACGCAAGGTGATTGTATCCTATGATGAAAAAGAAGTACCCTTCGATTTATTGGTTTCTGTGCCGGTAAATAAAGGAGATCAAATGGTAGAAGAAAGCAACCTGGGCGATGAGGATGGATTGAATTTCATACCCACCGATAAGAATACTCTGCAGTCAAAGAAGTATAATAATATGTTTGTGATTGGTGACGCTACCAATGTCCCTGCTTCTAAAGCAGGATCTGTTGCGCACTTCGAGGCAGACATTCTTACGGAGAATATTTTGAATTACATCAATGGACAACCTTTTGAAGGCAGCTTTGACGGACATGCCAACTGTTTCATTGAAACAGGTTACGGAAAAGCAACATTGATCGACTTTAACTATACCACTGAGCCACTTCCTGGCAAGTTCCCATTCGCCAAGATTGGTCCTATGGACTTATTGAAAGTGACGCGTGCCAACCACATGGGTAAACTTGCTTTTAAGTGGGTGTACTGGCACTTGTTGTTAACCGGAAAAAAACTTCCAGTGTCCACGAATATGTCAATGACCGGAAAATTAGTAGAAACAGAAAATTAATTATCAACCCTAACCAATTTATATATGGAAACCGTAGTATTAACATTAGACCAAGTAGAAGTAAATAGCGAAGGCTATCTGAAAAACGTAAATGACTGGAGTCCTGAACTCGCTCGTGAAATAGCAGCAAAGGAAAACATCCAGTTAACCGAAAAACATTTTGAAGTGTTGAACTGGTTAAGAACCAAGCAAGCAGAAGGTGTACAACTTAGCATCAGGAAAATTGGCAATTCAGGAATCGTGGACATCAAACAATTCTATGCTCTTTTCCCTGGTGGCCCACTTAAAGTTTCCAGCAAGATTGCCGGAATACCCAAGCCAGCAAGTTGTATTTAATATTCACCATTTAAAAAAAATTAAGTCATGCAAGATGTATTAGAAAGACCGGTGACCCAAGTAGCTGAAGTGCCGGAAAATAAAGATAAAGGTAAATTAAAGAAAGTATTGATCATCTGTTCCAAAGGTAAACTGGAAGATGTGTATGCTGCCCTGGTGATGGCCAATGGTGCGTTGATGGAAGGTCTCGAAGCAAAAATGTTCTTCACTTTCTTTGGATTGGAAGCGATCACGAAAAAAAATGCTGACCATTTACATACCGCAACGGTAGGCAATCCAGCGTTTATGCCAAGTATGCCTACCATTGTCGCTGGCTTACCAGGTTTTGAGGCGTTTGCATCTTACATGATGCAAAAAGAAATGGATAAACTAGACATGCCTCATGTTACCGAATTCATACAGATGATTGAAGCAGGAGGTGGCGAGATTTATGCTTGCAAACTGGCAGCAGAGATGTTTCACCTAAAGAAAGAAGACTTACTCGATGAAGTGAAAGGAATAATCACGGTGGGAGATATGTATGCTTTGGCCGAGGGCGAAGGCACGCAGATTATTTTCATCTGATTAGGTTTCGGTTGGTGTTAAAAGCCGCTCATACCATGTATGGGCGGCTTTATTATATTTAGGAGTTTAGCATCTGAGGGGAATTTTTTAAAAGACACCAATTGGTCTTTACTTTAGCAGGATGCTGAAAATCCTTTATCTTCGTTTTAGGTAAACACAATTTATTTTACCAGTCAAGTTGTTCATTTTTCTGCAGAGCTGTAGTTTGAAAGAATTTTATCATCCAAGTATAAACGAATAAAGAAAATGCAGTCTAACGCCAAAACCGTTAAGGAATACATTAATTCCCTTCCTGAGGATAGAAAAAAAGTGATCGCTAACATCCGAAAAGTGATTCTTGATCATCTTCCAAAAGGATTTGAAGAAGTAATGAACTATGGCATGATTGGTTACGTAGTGCCGCACAAACTTTATCCAGATGGCTATCATTGCAATCCAGCACAACCTTTACCTTTTATTAATCTGGCCTCACAGAAGAATTATATTTCTTTGTATCACTTAGCACTATATAAAGGCACTTTATTGGATTGGTTTACGGATGCCTGGAATGAAAGCTCCGCAAAAAAGTTAGATATGGGTAGGTGTTGTATTCGTTTTAAAAAGCCGGAGGACATACCGTATGAACTGATTGGAAAGCTGGCTAGTAAGATGAGCCCTAAGCAATGGATTGAGGCCTATGAAAAGAATATTAAGAAATAAACATCAACCGTTGAAGACTTGCTTTGATGGCCATTAATAATCCTGTAAAACGAATCAGTAAATCCGCTTCCTTGCTGGTTATGTCGAGTATTGAAAAGGTGTATCCTTTGTTTGGTCCGATTCGTGAAAAGGATTGGGCAGCGGGCTGGGAACCCGTCATTCTTTATTCCAATCATGAGGAAGCGGAGGAACACATGATGTTCAAAACACCCGGGGATCTTCCTAATGAAGATTTTCTTTGGGCGATTACTCAATTCAGGCCTGATGAGTTTATGATTGAGTACACTGTTTCAGCCCATGAACGAATCTGGTTTATCACTGTAAAATGTCAGGTTGATGATGAAAATACGCGCGTGTCCGTCACCTATACCTATACCGGATTTACGGAAAAGGCCAATGAACTTAATCAGCAAGCGCTGACAAAAATGTTTGCTAGCAATTTGAAAGATTGGGAGGAGGCCATTAATTTTTACATTAAAACAGGCCAACAACGTATATGATTTATTGAAATCAATTTTATAACCCTCAAAACCCTACCTACTTTGGATGTTCATTTAAACTATTTAGCAATCCTTGTCGCCGCCCTCTCCACCTTTTTAATTGGTGGCCTTTGGTATTCACCCGCTGTTTTTGGCAAAGCCTGGATGAAAGAGAACGGATTTA
>JAHEMS010000263.1 GCA_024643595.1 Bacteroidota bacterium | reverse complement strand
TTCTTTTCGAATTTCTTAGCCCTGTATATCCGTCTGATTCTAATCAAATTCATGCCAAGCCAGACATACATTCACAGGTAAATTCATGGCAACATCCTGATCTCTTTTTTACCTTTTTTGCTGAGCAGCTAAATGAAAATGAAGAAGAGCGTGAAAATGATAAAATTTTTTCACTTCTTATTTACGGCCATATAAACCGGGTTACCTTTAACCTACCTCATCCCGGCAACCAATTTCCATACACAAGTAAACCTTCACATATTGAAGGAACATCTCGAATAAATCTGTATTGTGTATTCAAACTATGATTGATATTTTTTTACGATTATTTATAAAATAGTCATTTAAGTAAAATTTATATCACTCCAACAAATCTTCTGATTCAAAATAATTTTACATTATAGATGCCTAATCACATTTATAATGGGTAATCCAAAGCAAACGAATTAGCTAAGTACATATTTATAAAACGTTAAACCATGATGATCGTTTTTTTCAAAGTCGCCTTACTTCTTTCCTTTGGGATGTTCTTTATCCCAAAAAAGATAAAATATAATTTGGGATTAGCACTTCACCTTCTTCTAATAATTTCTACAACAAGTTGGGCATGGCAAGTGCTTACTGGCGATACCTTAACCCTTGAGTTGGGAATCACCACATGGAGCGGGCCCATAAAATTGGTGATCGATCCGTTGAGTGCTTATTTTATGTTAATCATAAACATAATTTGCTTTTGCGGCATACTCTACGCGAATGGATATCTAAAACCTTATTTGCCGAAGAAAAGATCAGTCTTTATTTCACTTCACTTATTTAGCTTTCTTTGGCTTCATGGCGCAATGTTGCTAGTGGTTTCTGTGCAGGACGGGATTGCGTTTCTCTTGGCTTGGGAACTAATGTCCCTCTTCTCCTTTATTCTTGTAATTTTTGAAGCTCAAAAAGAATCAACATTAAAGACAGGGATAAATTATTTGCTTCAGATGCACCTTGGATTTGCATTGATTATGCTGGGTTTCCTTATTGCAGCCAATCAAACCGGTGATTTAAGTTTTGAAGGAATAAGCAAATTCTTTTCTCAATCAAATAATACACCGTTATTCCTTGTATTCTTTGCTGGCTTCGGCATAAAAGCTGGATTTATCCCATTCCATTCCTGGCTTCCTCGTGCACACCCTGCAGCACCCTCGCATGTATCCGGAGTAATGAGTGGTGTGATGATTAAGATGGGGATTTATGGAATTTTCAGAATTAGCACGTTACTCGAAAATGATCTGCAAATGATTGGCATTATTGTGCTATCAGCGGGTATCGTCTCTGGCCTATTGGGTGTGATTATGGCTATCATGCAACATGATTTGAAGCGATTGTTAGCCTACCACAGTATTGAAAATATCGGGATCATCGGAATAGGTATCGGAATCGGAATATTAGGAAAGGCAAATGGAGAAACTACGATGATGATACTGGGATGGGGCGGTGCCTTGCTACACACATTAAATCACGCACTTTTCAAATCGCTTCTATTCTTCACAGCGGGAAATGTATTTTATGCTACGCACAAAATAAATATGGATCATTTGGGAGGCCTTGCGAAAAACATGCGGCTTACCGCTATATCCTTTCTAATCGGAGCACTCGCCATCAGTGGCATTCCACCCTTCAACGGGTTCATTTCAGAGTTTTTGATTTATAGCGGTATTATCCATCACATGTCAGGATCCGTTTTTTCATCTTCAATTCTAAGTGTGGTAAGTATTCTTAGCCTGGTATTAATTGGCGGCCTTTGTATTTACTGCTTCACCAAAGCATTTGGTTTGAGTTTTCTGGGAACGCGCAGAGAAGAGCATAGTCATCCGGTAAAAGAAGTACCGGCAATCATGTTGATTCCTGCTTTCCTGCTAATCGTATGTATGCTGGCCATTGGATTGATTCCCTCCTTTTTTGTTAATCAGGTAATCATTGTCCTTCAAACTTTTACAGATAACTCATTCTCCATCGAGCCTTTGATGCATTCTCTTAATTCAGTTAGCCAGGTGAATATCATATTACTTGTAATAATTGCAGCCATAGTAGGCCTACGTGCCTGGCAACAATCCTTGGTAAAAGTAACAACAGGACCCACCTGGGGATGTGGATATACCGCTGGGGATTTCCGCCATCAGTATACGCCTACTTCCTATGCGGATAGTCTACGTGAGCTGGCTGATCCTGTTATACAATATCGTCGTATTTATAAATCCTTTGATGAGCATGAGATTTTTCCTCCACCAAAAAAATTTCAAACAGAAAACAATGACCTGGTAGAAGAAAAGACTATTCTAAGTTGGGTCCATCTGATTGTGAATAATCTCCCTAAAGCAGGAATTGCCCAATCTGGTGTGATCAATCATTATCTGATGTATCCCATGTTGTTCCTGCTACTGATTGGATTTCTAATCCTTATAAACGTTCTGTAATATGCTATCACTTATTCTAATATTCATTTCAGCGATCTACTTCCCGGGAGTAATCGTAAAAACGAAGGCTTTGTTCAGCGGTAGAAAAGGTCCCGGTATTCTGCAGCCATGGCGTGACATCATTCGACTGTTGAAAAAAGGAAGTGTATACAGCACCTAGTCGAGTTTTGTTTTTCAAATTGGTGCGCCGATCTACCTCGCTACCGTAATTGTAGCTTCTATGTTTATTCCGTTTGAGGAAAATAATTCGATCATATCTTTTTCTGGTGATTTTGTGCTGTTTGCTTACTTGTTAGGTCTCGGTCGTTTCATGATTATTATTAGTGCGCTGGACGTTTCCAGCGGATTTGAAGGTATGGGCGCCAACCGTGAAGCATTTTACTCAATGCTAATGGAACCTGCCTTTTTCATTTTACTAGGTTCCCTGGCAATGTTCACGGGCTACACCTCATTTCATGATATTTTTGCGGGCCTTCACTATTACGACTATTTCTCCTTCATAATAGCCATCATAGCGGGTTATGTCCTGGCCAATATTACATTGGTGGAAACCAGTCGTCTGCCGGTTGATGATCCGCTAACCCATTTGGAACTCACCATGGTACATGAAGTGATGGTTCTGGATCACAGCGGCTTTGATCTTGGAATTATTAAAATTGCCAACAACCTGAAGTTTATTCTCTTTAGTATGCTTAGCGCCAATTGTCTGATCCCACAGTCTCTTGACTTATGGATGCGTGTAGGTATTCTCCTGGTGATGCAATTATTTTTTGCGGCAGGTATAGGCTGGATCGAATCGTTTCGCGCGCGAAATAAGATGGCCATGAATGCACAATATATTCTTTCGATTAACGCAGTGGCGCTTGTTCTGATCTTTGTAGTGATGATCATTAAAAACAAAATATAATCATGATAAATTTTCTAATCGTACTTTTTATCATCTCACTCATCTATCTGGCAAAGGTAGAAATGGTTAAAAGCTATTTCACTTTACTGGCTTTACAGGGAATATTGTTATTTGGCTTGGCCTATTTCGAATTAAAAGAGATCGATCTCATTCACCTGATATTCATTCTTCTAGAAACACTTGTGTTTAAAGCCATTTTTGTTCCCTTGTTTTTGCAACGAATTACAAAAAATAGAAATCACCGTCATCACAATGGGCCGATGAAGGGATATTATTCTGTATTTATTACCGCACTGATTGTTATTGGTTGTTTTATGATTTCCTATGCGATTCATGATGAATTGACCATTGATGCTGATCATCAGGTTAAATACTTTACCGCCGCTATTTCATCCATCCTTGTCGGATTGTTCATTGCCATCAACAACCGGGATCTGGTTACCCACCTGATCAGCTACCTGGTGATTGAAAACGGGATATTCCTGCTTTCGCTGGCACTGGGTGCAGAGATGCCCATGTTCGTCAACTCAGCTATCCTTCTCGATATTTTTACCAGTGTACTTATCATGGGAATATTTTTCAATAAGATGAAAGATTATTTCCAAAATGCAGATACAGGACAGTTATCTCAACTTAAAGATTAACCACTATGATCTACTTGTTTTTTATACTTACAGCTGTCTTTTCCATTCTTACTTATAGTATAAGGCGAAGGTCAGTCAGTCATATATTGGTCTTTTTATATGTGATCTTGATGATTGGTTTAGGTATCAATCTTTGGCCCCAAGCTGGGCTTCAACTCAATGAATATTTCTTTAGTGACCGCCTTGGCTTGATATTCTATTTTATTTTAATTCTGGTAAGTTTATTCTCTGCGATTCACTACGTAAAATTTGTTGAAGACAGAAATGTAAAGATAACTGATGTAGCCCTGCATAATGCAGGAACAATCTTCTTTACCGGAGCCATGGTAGGCGTGCTTTTTACTTCTCATTTTGGCGTGCTCTGGGCTTTTATGGAAGCCACAACCCTCGGTGCTTCAATTTTAATTTATCATGATCGAAATCAGGATGCGCTTGAGGCGACCTGGAAATATTTATATGTATGCTCGATTGGTATTGCGATTGCTTTTGCGGGAGTATTGTTTCTTGGCTTCGCCGCACAACAAGTCGGTCACGTTGATTTTACATTTAGTGCTATCAAAAGAGAGGCAAATCAATTGAACACGGTTTGGCTAAAAGCATGCTTTCTTTTAGTCGTAACCGGATTTAGTGTAAAAATGGGGCTCGTGCCGTTATTTAATGTAGACATTGATGCGAAAGATGCATCGCCCTCGCAAGTAGGAGCAAGCTTATCATCCGTGTTAATGAATTCAGGCTTTATAGCGATCTACCGATTCTACGAGGCATTCTCAGGCACTTCTTTATTGCCCTGGATGAATAAACTTCTAATGATCGTAGGATTGCTCTCACTTTTTTTTGCCGCTGTATATATACTGCGAGTAAAAAATGTAAAACGCATGTTTGCTTACTCCAGTATGGAACATGCCTCATTGGTGATGATAGCCTTTTCCTGCGGAGGCCTTGGATACTTTGCCGCCATTCTCCACCTGGTGATGCATTCCCTGGTAAAATCCAGTTTATTTTTTCAAGTGTCTCAAATGCATAGGATTTTCGACAGTAAACTGGATGAGAAAATTGGAAGTTACCTAAGAGTAAATCCACTGGGTGGTCTTGTGATGTTACTCGGATTTTTATCTATTATCGCCATGCCTCCTTCCGGCATGCTGATTTCAGAACTTTATATGTTTCAGGCATTGGTCGCAAAAAACTACTGGTGGATAGCGCTGATTGTACTATTACTCGTCTTGATTATTATTTATGGTCTTGCTATAAAAATGTTAGGTATCATATTTTTAAAGAAGAGCACCGCTTCAATCAACATGCACGGGGCGTCACCTTATGAATCCATCATGCAATTGGTGCTCATCGTCATTGTATTTTATATTGGCTTATTCAGACCTCCTTTCATTGTCGACACGATCCTTCTTGCCATTAAAACACTACCCTCTTAACTATGGACACTGAAACCTCAATCCACTACGGATCAGTTAAAAATCAAGGGACCATAAGTATATCAAAGATCCCCGTTCTTGAGTATGGTAATTTCTACCTGACTGTAGTAGACTTAATGAAGCATTCCCATATCCATTGTGTAAATTATTACGGTTACTGGTATGG
>JAHEMS010000262.1 GCA_024643595.1 Bacteroidota bacterium | reverse complement strand
ATTAGTGAAGATCAGCAATGCAAGAAAGGTCTACGATGCGCTGGTGCTTAAGGGCATCATCGTAAGGGACCGCTCTCATGTAATTTTATGCCAGGACTGTTTACGGATTACCGTAGGCAAGCCTCAGGAAAACAAAGTTCTTCTGAACGAATTGAAACAACTATGAAGAAAGTCTTATTTATTGATCGTGATGGAACCCTGATCAATGAACCGATGGAAGATCCACAAATTGACAGCCTGGATAAGTTGAAATTTACGCCGGGTGTATTTACCTGGCTGGGGAGAATCGCCCGTGAAACGGGGTATGAACTTGTCATGGTTTCCAACCAGGATGGATTGGGAACAGCAAGTTTCCCGGAGGAGACCTTCTGGCCGGTACAGAATATGATCATTAACACACTGGCTGGAGAAGGAATACATTTTGAAGCAATCCATATAGATCATTCATTACCCCACGAAAACAAACCTACCCGTAAGCCAGGCATCGGCATGTTAGATAAATACTTTAGTGATCAATACGATTTAAAAAACTCCATCGTGATTGGAGACCGTATGACTGACGTTGAAATGGCGAAGAACCTGGGCGCTACCTGCATCTTAATAAATGATGGAAGTCTTCAGCAAAAAGTAGCAGAAATGGGTTTAAGTTCGGTATGTCAACTGATCACCCACAATTGGAAAGAAATTTATTAAGCTCTTCTCCCGGTTCGTACCGCACAAGTCCAACGCACCACGAAAGAAACGGATATTTTAGTTTCAGTAAAATTAAATGGCCACGGTATATCCAGTATTAAAACCGGACTTGGTTTTTTCGACCACATGTTAGATCAGTTGTCGCGTCATGGCCTCATCGACCTCGATATCAAAGTCAATGGCGATCTCCAAATCGATGAGCATCATACCATTGAAGATACCGGATTGGCATTAGGGGAAGCGTTCCACAAGGCACTTGGCGATAAGAAGGGAATTGAGCGGTACGGTTTCTGTTTACCAATGGATGATTGCCTGGCACAGGCTGCCATAGACTTTGGAGGAAGACCCTGGCTGGTATGGGACGCTGAATTTAAACGAGAGCGGATTGGCGATATGCCCACAGAAATGTTCTTTCATTTTTTTAAATCGTTTTCAGATACCGCTAAGTGTAATCTGAATATCAAGGCAGAAGGGACCAATGAACACCATAAGATTGAGGCCATCTTTAAAGCATTCGCGAAAGCAATAAAAATCGCGGTGAGGAAAGATCCCTACAACGACCAGTTGCCAAGCACGAAAGGAACCTTGTGAACGATGGAAAAATAATTTGTACGTAAGCATGATTGCCGTAATTAAATATAATGCTGGAAATATTAGGTCTGTGGCTTTTGCGTTAGAACGATTGTCGATTGAATTCACGGTTACCGACCATCCAGAAGAAATCCAGAAGGCTGACAAAGTAATTTTTCCCGGTGTCGGGGAAGCCAGCAGCACTATGAAGTATTTACAGGATAATAAATTGGACCGGGTTATTAAAGAACTAAAACAACCAGTACTCGGTATTTGCCTGGGCATGCAATTATTATGTTCCTTTTCTGAAGAAAACAATACCACCTGTCTGGGCATTTTTGATCAGCATGTCAAACTATTCAAGCCGGTCAAAAAGGAGAAAGTACCGCACATGGGTTGGAATTCGCTGACCCTTACTAATGGCTGGATAGACATCGATGTGAATGAACAATACGTTTACTTTGTACACAGTTATTATGTGCCTGTGAACACCAATACCTCTGCCATTACAGAGTATATTCTACCGTTTAGTTCGGCTATGAAAAAAGATAATTTCTATGCAGTTCAATTTCATCCTGAAAAATCTTCAACCATAGGTGAAAAAGTGTTACAAAGTTTCCTAAACAAATCGTAAATCGGACAAAATTTTAAGTGATGCGTATTATACCGGCTATTGACATTATTGATGGAAAGTGTGTCAGACTCACCCAGGGGGATTTCAAAAAGAAAAAAATATATCGTGAAGATCCGGTAGAAGTTGCCCTTGAATTTCAAAATGCGGATCTGGATTGCCTTCATCTCGTAGACCTTGATGGGGCTAAAATGGGAAAGGTTGTGAATTGGGATGTCGTACGGGAAATTCAGGAGAAGACCGCGCTCAGTGTAGATTTTGGTGGTGGCGTAAAAACAGATGAGGAAGTAGAGCAACTGCTCGACCTGGGAGTTCACCAGATTAATGTCGGTAGCCTGGCGGTGAAAGAGCCAGAGAAATTCTCCGACTGGCTGAAAAAATACGGACCTGAGAATTTTGTTTTAAGTGCCGATGTAAAGGGAGAGAATGTTTCTATCAACGGATGGCTCGAAGAAACTAAATTCAGACTATTTGACCTGGTGCATCAATATGAGCAGCAAGGACTCGAGTTTCTTACCTGCACAGACATTGGAACCGACGGAATGCTTAATGGGCCTAATCTGGGACTTTATAAAAAACTAGTTAATCGGTTTCCAAAATTAAAGGTGGTTGCCAGCGGTGGCGTTGGATCAATCGATGATCTTAAAGAATTAGAATACACACACGTTTATGGGGTGATTATTGGCAAGGCTATCTATGACGGAAAACTTAAGCTCACCGAGCTGAAAGCTTTCCAACACACCTAACTTCAAACCGTGCTTACGAAACGAATCATACCATGCCTCGATATTAAAGATGGGCGTACTGTAAAAGGAATAAACTTTGTCGACATACGCGATGCCGGAGACCCTGTTGAACTCGGTGCTGCCTATGCTGCGCAGGGTGCTGATGAACTCGTCTTCCTTGATATTTCAGCCACTAACGAAAACAGAAAAACATTTGCCTCACTGGTAAAAGAAATTGCTACTCATGTAAATATTCCATTCACTGTTGGTGGCGGAATTACCAGTATATCCGATGTAGCTCCTCTGCTTGAAGCCGGTGCTGACAAAGTAAGTATCAATTCAGCATCCGTAAAAGATCCGGATTTGATTGATGATCTGGCAAAAGCATTTGGATCTCAATTTGTCGTGTTGGCCATTGATGCCCGTAAGGTTGGAAATCAATGGATAGTACACACCCATGGGGGCACTCAACCAACGGATAAGAAATTATTTTCATGGGCAAAGGAAGGACAATCACGTGGAGCCGGCGAAATTTTATTTACCAGCATGGATCATGATGGCACCCGACAAGGTTTTGCCGTTGATCCATTGGCCAAACTCCATGAACTGTTAAGTATTCCAGT
Source organism: Bacteroidota bacterium (assembly GCA_024643595.1). Taxonomy (GTDB): domain Bacteria; phylum Bacteroidota; class Bacteroidia; order Cytophagales; family Cyclobacteriaceae; genus ELB16-189. Next base: position 2,387 of record JAHEMS010000262.1, on the reverse strand, counting down.
AATCGCTTCAGGCGGTGCCGGCAACATGCAGCATTTTCTGGAAGCTTTTATAATGGGAAAGGCGGATGCCGCGTTGGCTGCCAGTCTATTTCATTTTGGCGAATTGAAGATTTCTGATCTGAAAAAATATTTACAAAACAACGGTGTACCTGTACGGGTATAAACAACCATGATCGATATTCAAAAAATCAACTTTGACAAAACACAGGGCCTCGTTCCTTGCATCGTGCAAGACGCCAAAACGAAAACGGTATTGATGCTTGGCTACATGAATCAGGAAGCGCTGGACAAAACATTATTGGAAAAAAAACTAACGTTTTACAGCCGGTCAAAGCAACGGCTTTGGACAAAAGGAGAAACCTCCGGAAACTATTTACAATTGGAGGAAGTAAAAATCGATTGTGATAGTGATACGCTGCTGTTCAAAGTAAAACCAGAAGGTCCAACCTGTCATACGGGTGCCGATACTTGCTTTAATGAAGTAAATGAATTTGATGGGCTTGAGTTTTTACAATCCATTATTCAGGAGCGCAGGAAAAATCCAATAGCAGGATCATATACCAATCAGCTTTTCGATGCCGGAATTAATAAAGTAGCACAAAAAGTTGGTGAGGAGGCGGTTGAGTTAATCATTGAAGCTAAAGATGACAATAAGGAACTGTTTCTTAATGAAGCGGCTGACCTCATGTATCACTACCTGGTATTACTGACAGCAAAGAATTATCAGTTGGACGATGTGCTTTCAGTCTTACGAAAAAGACATAGTAAATAATTTCGACTTTCTTGAATTGAGTTCCTTATGTTATACCTAATCCTATAACTTATTCCATGATGTCTGAGCCGATAAAAATGATTGATGGTTTTCCATTTGAACCCTACTCCCATGATACGTACACGGAAGAGGAAATGCTTTTCCGCAGTAAAGTATTTTACGACTGGATGAACAAACGAAGAACTGTCCGTGAGTTTGCAAATAAGGCCATTCCAAAGGAAGTCATCGAAAACATTATCCTTACAGCATCTACCGCACCATCGGGTGCACACAAGCAACCCTGGACGTTTTGTGTTGTGCAGGATCCTGAAATCAAAGCAAAAATCAGAGTCGCTGCTGAAAAAGAGGAATTCGAAAGCTACTCCAACCGCATGAGCAAAGAATGGCTGGAAGACTTAAAGCCTTTTCAAACCGATTGGAAAAAACCATTTCTGGAAACAGCACCCTATTTAATTATCGTATTTAAAAAAGCATTTGACCTCTTTCCAGATGGAGGCAAAAAAACCAATTACTATGTTAATGAATCTGTTGGACTGGCATGTGGTTTCTTATTAGCGGCAATTCATCATGCCGGATTGGTGGCCCTGACCCATACCCCCAGCCCTATGAACTTTCTGATGAGAATACTTCAACGACCAGAAAATGAACGACCATTTCTACTCATCCCTGTTGGTTATGCACACCCCGAAACCTATGTTCCCAAACTACAAAGGAAATCAATGGCATCTGTAGCGGAATTTTACTGAGCGACTCTTTGAGAGAGTCCTCACCTGACACTAATTGATGACAGAAATCATTTATTAAGTCAGGTTTGTGATTTAGGTTAGCATAAAAGTCCATGCAAAGCCTTCTAGAGAAAAATCGTAAATTCTGGACACATGATCGCAGCATAACGGCTTTGCTGATATACCTGATGATGAGTCTTTTCTTGTGGATGACTTTTTCAGGTAACAATTGGATTGAATTTCTAATCCGTGATATAATCTTCAATCTGATTGTGCTCTCAGGGATTTTCGCGGTCTTAACTCGTTGGAAACAGCAGCTGTTTTTTATTTCACTCGGAATTCTTGCCTTATCCGTACGCATCTTTTCCCAGGCATTCACTGTTTTGTGGCTTGATGTCTTCACATCCCTGTCTGCTATCGCGTTTTTTAGCATTTTAGTGTATTTGGTAACACATCATGTATTTAAAGCAGGCCCCGTTAATTTCTATCGGGTTCAGGCAGCCATTGTAATCTATATTCTCTTAGGCATAATTTGGGCCATCCTCTATGAACTAATTTATAGAATCAATCCGGCAGGTTTTGATTTTAACAATAGAAGTGCGCTAACGGATCATTCCTTTAGCCAATTTCTATACTTCAGTTTTGTAACGTTGTCAACGCTGGGTTATGGGGATATTGTTCCGGTAGCCAGTACGGCAAAATCGATGGTAATATTTCAAGGAATGTTTGGCATGTTGTACCCTGCCGTGATGATCGCCCGGTTAGTTTCCATGGAAGTCGACCATAGAAGAAGTCATATTAAGTAATCAAAACACAATATCCTCATAGGTACCATTTACTGATTTACGGCAGGAAAGTCTCCCCCTGAGGGCTGTTGGTTTAAATAATGA
>JAHEMS010000261.1 GCA_024643595.1 Bacteroidota bacterium | reverse complement strand
ACGCCAGATCATATCCTCCTGCTCAGAATGCTTTAATTCTTCTGAGCGGGCGGGGGCTTCCTGATGTGATCTTCGGTAATAGCATGTTGCCTCAGCTCCTAATCGTTTTGCGGTGCGCAACACATCCATTGATGTATTTCCTGCTCCTATTACGGCTACCTTCTTACCTGAGAAAACCGGTGTGCTATGAGATGGAAAACGATTCGCTTCCATCAGGTAAATTCGGGTGAGGTATTCGTTCGCTGAATAAACTCCATTGGCATTAGACCCCGGAACATCGAGCATACGGGGAAGACCCGCCCCTGTTCCAATCATGACCGCATTAAATCCTTCCTTATGCAGGAGATCTTCCAGTGACAGAATTTTACCAATCACCATATTGTAAACAAATTGAATTCCCAACTTGCTAAGAAAGCGCACATCTTCATCTATAATCTTTATCGGTAACCGAAATCGCGGAATACCATATACCATTACCCCACCCGCCCGATGAGAAGCTTCGAATACCACCACTTCATGTCCCTTTATAGCCAATGAATAGGCAGCGGTTAGGCCTGCTGGTCCTGATCCGATTATGGCAACTCGCTTTCCTGTTGGCTCTTGAATGGTTGGGATTTCAAATAACCCATTGACCCTTTCATAGTCAGCTGCATACCGTTCGAGATTACCAATACCAACAGGAATATTCCTCCGACCGACAACACAAACCGCCTGACATTGCTTATCCTGAGGACAAACTCTACCGCAAACGGCAGGAAGAAAATTTGTTTCTCTTATTTTTTTTGCCGCGGCACTTGGGTTGCCTTGTTCGATTAGCCTGAGAAATCCCGGTATATCAATTCCAACAGGACAAGCGCCAATGCAGGCTGGCTTACTGCAATGCAAACATCGTAAGGCCTCCAGTCGGGCCTGTTCATTCGTGTAGCCAATAGGCACCTCATCAAAATTATGAATTCTTGTTTCTGCCGGGCGTAATGACATCTCCTGATGAGGAATCATCGAACGCTCTCGCTTATTTAAAGTTACTTGTGTTTGTGTCATTGTTGAATCAATTCAAATATGCATATTATCAAATGCCATCTTCTCTTGCTTTGCAAACATCTTCTGTCGTTTGGCAAGATTTTCAAAATCTACTTTATGTCCATCAAAATCAGGTCCGTGGAAGCAGGCAAATTTTGTTTCGCCACCTACCGTTACACGACAGGCTCCGCACATACCGGTACCATCAACCATGATCGCATTAAGTGATACATAGGTATTTATAGTAAGAGGCCTGGTCATTTCGCTGACGGCCTTCATCATTGGCACAGGCCCTACTGCCAGCACATAAATCACTTTCTCCCGTTCCAATACTTGTGCAAGCGCATCCGTGACCATTCCCTTCAGGCCCGAAGAACCATCATTGGTTGTGATCATCACTTCATCGCAAGCCTGATTCAATTCCTGAATCATGATCAAACTGTCTGCTTGACGCGCTCCCACTATTCCAATTACTTTGTTTCCTAATGCCCGCATATCTTTAGCGGTGGGTATGATTGCTCCTGTTCCGTACCCCCCTCCAATCACCACACACGTGCCTGTAGTTGTAGGAAGTACAGAACGCTCCCCTAATGGACCGACCACATCTTCAAAAAAATCGCCTTTTTCCATGGCATTGATTTGCGTAGTTGTCTTTCCTACTGCTGAAACGACAATATCGACAGCGCCTTGATCGCGATTCCATCCACAAACTGAAAGGGGTATGCGTTCACTGAGGATGTGAGGTCGAATAATGAGAAATTGACCACCTTCAATTTTTTTGGCAATTAAGGGAGCGTCAATAGAAAAATGATACGTGTTCGCACAAAGCAATCTCTTCGTAAGAATTTTATAACTCTGTGAATATTGTCGGTTATATAATGATGACTGACAGAAATAAGGAAGAAAATCTTCTGCCTCACGCCTAACAATAAAAGCACGATCCCAGTTATGATGTTCATCGCGTCCAGCTATGGACAGAAATGTCTTGTACAATTTTTGCTCATTTTCGGTGGACAATAGACCTTTTCGCAGCATTTTCCCCAGCGTGCGTGCTGCATTTTTTCTAACCAATACCTGAGGGTTGGAGAGGAAACGAAATACAGCATCAAACATATTCGATCGAAGTTCTTCGCTGAAGGCAGTTGGCCTGAGTTTTTGCACCAAACGTCCGACCGAATACAATCCCATTGCAGTAACCTGATGATTGGAGTGTGCTGAAGTTTTAAGTAAAGTTGGTATGGCCTTGACAACTTCCGGTATTTTGAAAAATGAAAATACTTGCATGATGTTGATGAGGTCATGATCGTTCTCGCGATGATCATCCAGTTTTGCAAGAATAAAATCTATACCCGCGACGCCATTACGTGCCAGGCTCTTTGAAAAGTAAACGGCCGATTCGGTATCTGCCACCAGGATTTCTTCCAAAAGGTATGGAATCATATCAGCTCCAAATCGCGCGATAAGTTTTTCGGTGGTCACTGCCAATTTTGGCATGCTGGTAGACCCTGTGTGATGTACATGATAGAATATATCAGATAGTGCCTTGGTCAGACTAAACTTTTCATCGAACGTAAGGTTTTTAAGCGCTTTGGCTGCGCTCAATGCCATTGAGACAGATTCAACAGAATGTGTATCCAGTGACTGAATGATAACATTTACCCGGTTATTTGTTTCCATGACGTGAGAAGCCCAACAAAATAGCTGCGCTACGGCAGTTCTATTTAGCAAGAATGAAGGGGTGTAGGAATGATTAAAATCAGTTTTTAGGAAAACCTTTGTTAGTCTTTTTTACCCCTGGTATGACAACTATTCGCGTTGCGTTGAATAAAAAATAGTTATTCAAAAAAATCACTTAATTCCTATCTTCATGGCTAGTTTACCGATCTATAACCATCCATAATAATGAAATACACTTTACTTAGCTTGTTGTACTTCCTTCTTCCCGGCATTCTTTGGAGCCAGCCATATAAATTGGAAAAAGTCGAGGTCAACTGCACCGCTTCCTTCAGGGGACTTTCGGTTGCCAGCAACAATGTTGCATGGATTAGTGGAAGCCAGGGCTGGGTTGGTCGCTCTACCGATAGTGGCAAAACCTGGAAGTTCAATCAGGTAAGTGGGTTTGAAAAAACAGATTTTAGATCGTTGTATGCATTTGACGAGCTCCATGCCGTCATCGCTAATGCTGGGTCTCCTGCCCACATTCTGATCACTAACGATGGCGGACAACGCTGGCAAACGGTTTACACCAATGCGCACAAAGATGCCTTCTTTGATGGCATCGCATTCTGGAATGACAAAGAAGGAATCATCTATGGGGATCCGATAGATGGTAAAATGTTACTGTTGCGAACCACCGATGGTGGGTTAACCTGGAAGGATATTCAGAATGCTCCGATGCTGGAAAAAGGAGAAGCTTCCTTTGCCGCCAGCGGTACCGGTATTCGATGCGTTAATAATAAGCAGGTAATGATATCAACCGGCGGGCTTGTATCACGGTTATGGACATCCAAGGACAAAGGGGAGACCTGGTCGAATATGAGCGCACCCATTATCCAGGGCGAAAGCACCACTGGCATTTTCTCTCTCGCACTCAATCATAACAGATTGACAATTGTAGGCGGTGATTATAAAAACGAAACAATGGCAGTCAATCATAATTTCTATTCCATGGATGGAGGAAAGCATTGGGTTGCACCTGCAGAACCAACCCGGGGTTATCGTGAGTGTGTTGAGCCTATCTCCGAGAGCATCCTGCTTGCTGCGGGTCCCTCTGGTGTGGACATTTCCATCGATAACGGGATCACCTGGAAAAAATTATCCGATGAAAAAGGATTGCACGTTGTCAGAAAAGCGAGACAAGGATCACTCGTCATGCTAACGGGTGGTAACGGACAAGTCTTTGTACTTAAATGATTATGATGAAAGGTAACAGAAATAGATCCAGCGAAGTATTTATCATCATTTTTTTAATCTTCATTGAGTCCATTTCTTTACAAGCACAATCCTTATTGGAAAGTAAAGAACATCTATTTACTCAACCACTCTCCTACACTGCCTACCAAACGGATGATTCCATTAAAATAGATGGCATTGCCCATGAGCATTCCTGGCAAACAGCATCCTGGTCGTCCTACTTTACCGACATCGAAGGGAACATCAAACCCAGGCCAACGTTTCAAACACGATTCAAAATGCTTTGGGACAATTCCTATTTATACCTCTATGCAGAAATGGAAGAACCACATTTGTGGGGAACACTTACCAATCATGATGATATCGTTTATAACAACAACGATTTTGAAGTTTTCATTGATCCCGATGGGGACACGCATCAGTATTATGAAATCGAGGTAAACATTTTGAAAACAATCTTTGATCTATACATGAACAAGCCTTATCGCAATGGTGGTAAGCCATACATCCGCTGGGATGCCGCCAATCTCAAGACAGGAGTGTCCATGAACGGGACATTGAACAAACCTGACGATACCGATAAAAGCTGGTCACTGGAAATGGCCATTCCCTTTTCCGCTTTAAGTAAGGAAAAGAAAACACCAATACCTCAAAACAATACGGTGTGGCGTATGAACTTTTCACGGGTGCAATGGGACCTGGAGATTAAAGACGATCAGTACGAACGGAAAAAAGACTCCAACAATAAATTATTACCGGAGCATAATTGGGTTTGGAGCGAACAAGGTGTAATCAATATGCATTTCCCCGAGCGATGGGGGTATATTATTTTTTCGAGTCAAACCAATCCTGATGACCAAAAGAAATTCACCATGCCGTTCGCAGAATCTGTAAAACAATATTTATGGTTGATCTATTATCGGCAGAAAGATTATTTTGCCGAACACCAACATTTTGCCACGAACCTGGAGGCACTCGGATTTTGGTCAGACAAAATCAAAATAGAAAATCAATCGTGTTCGATTACATTGAATGCTTCAGAAAAAGACTTCGCGTCAACCCTATTTTGTGAAAAGAAAAACGAACATTGGCAATTGAATCAGGAGGGTTTAATCACGAAAGTAAAATAGTCCTGCTCCTGTTATTTTAAGCTTATCCCCATTTTGAACCACACGTATATATGAAATTTTGATAACCGGAAAATTGGGCAGAACTTAAGATTCCAAGTTTACAATTTATTTTTCGAGTGCTACTTAACTAAATACAAGAACTAATGAAGCAGAATAGAAGAAAATTTTTGAAAGCCTCAGGGCTTGCCGGTATCAGTCTCGCCAGTGCAGGGATGATGAGCGTGCAGGCAAATCCGGATCAGCGTGATACTCATTCAAAATTCAATAAGAAAGTATATACCCAGCAATTCAACATGAGTGGTTATGCCGCTCCGAAACTGGAGACCGTACGCATTGGCTTTGTTGGTCTTGGTAACCGTGGCCCAGGTGCAGTGAACAGAATGAGGAAAATTGAGGGCGTCGACATCAAAGCCTTATGCGATATCCGCCCGGAAAAGGTGAATGCCGTTAAGAAATCACTGGAAGGATCAATGCATAATCCCCAGGTATATACGGGCCAGCAAGACGAATGGAAAAAAATGTGCGATCGCAAATACATCGATCTGATTTACATTGCCACCCCCTGGAGCCTGC
>JAHEMS010000260.1 GCA_024643595.1 Bacteroidota bacterium | reverse complement strand
CTTAATTTATATTTTTCTTTTAATGGGTCTTGAACCAGCCTGAGTGCTTTAGAATCCATAATTAAGGTATGTGGGGCAATAAGGGTTAATCGAAGATAATTAATTTTCCATATTAATTGACGAGTCCAATAAACCAATTGACAATAATCCTGTTATTTATTCATGTTTTCATACTTAAAACCAGATCCGGTTAAAAAACTTGAATCCAAGCGTAATAAATTGCTTGAAGAGGCTATGCATATTCAGCGGTCTGGAGACCTTAAGTTGTTTGCCAAGAAAATAGTTATTATTGATCTACTTGAAAAAGAAATTGAAGCAATTCAAGCAAAAAAATAGTTCTCTTATTGATTCATCGACTGCTGTGTTTTGGTTCAGAAGAGACCTGCGGTTGCAAGATAATACCGGCCTTTATCATGCACTAAAGGAAAATAAGGAAGTCATTCCGATTTTTATTTTCGATATCACCATTCTCGATCAACTGGAAGACAAAACCGACAGCAGGGTTGATTTTATTCATCAATCCCTCAGCCTAATGCAGCGACAACTCGAAGCGTTGGGCAGTACATTACTTGTGTTTCATGGAGAACCGTTGGAGATTCTGCAATCCTTCAACGCAAAAGCAATATATACCAATCACGACTACGAACCCTATGCACGCAAGCGTGATGATAATATCAAAACATTATTAGAGAAAAGGAAAATTCCTTTCCTTACCTTCAAGGACCAGGTGATTTTTGAAAGAAATGAAGTGCTGAAAGATGATGGAAAGCCCTATACCATTTTCACGCCCTATAGCCGCAAGTGGAAGGCATTGCTTAAAATAGCTGCACTCAAAACTTACGCGACCGAAGATCATTTCAGTTCATTCAAGAAAATGAAATCGTCACCTCTTCCATCTTTACAGGATATTGGGTTTGAAGAAAGTGGTCACCATTTTCCAGAAAGGGCGATCAAAAAATCCATTATTGAAAAATATGATTTACAACGAGACTTTCCAGCAGTAGAGGGGACTACCAAACTGAGTGTGCACTTGCGGTTTGGCACCATAAGTATTAGGATGCTCACCAAATTAGCCCAACAAAAAAACGAAACCTGGCTCAATGAATTGATCTGGCGTGATTTCTATCACATGATCCTATGGCATTTTCCTCAAGTAGAAAAGCAAGCCTTCAAACCTGCCTATGATCGCATTGAATGGCGCAATGATCCAAAAGAATTTCAACAATGGTGTGATGGCAAAACCGGATATCCTATAGTAGATGCCGGTATGCGTGAACTTAACGCTACAGGCTTCATGCACAATCGTGTACGCATGATTGTGGCCAGTTTCCTTACCAAACATCTGCTTATTGATTGGCGATGGGGAGAGGCTTACTTTGCCCAAAAGCTTCTTGACTTTGATTTGGCGGCTAATAATGGTGGATGGCAATGGGCAGCCGGATCGGGCTGTGATGCCGCTCCTTACTTTCGGGTATTCAACCCTACACTTCAGGCCAATAAATTTGACCCAAAACTAGAATACATAAAAAAATGGGTTCCAGAATTAGGCACTAAAACTTATCCAATACCTATGGTGGATCACAAGTTTGCTCGGGAAAGAGCTTTGAAAGTTTATAAAGTATTCTTAAATAGTGAAGTCTAAAATATGGTGAGATTTGTCTCAGCATATTAATCAAATGAAGATACTGCTTACCGGTTCGACAGGATATATTGGCAGAAGATTATTGCCAATTCTTTTGGCGGATGGTCATCAGGTTATCTGCCTGGTACGTGATAAAAGAAGGTTCGACTGGGATGATTTTTCTCCTGAAGATCATAAAAGCATTTTAGTGATTGAAGCCGATCTTAGCAAAGAAGAGACACTTTCTGGTTTGCCATTGGATTTCGATGCCGCGTATTATCTGGTGCATTCCATGAGTTCATCCCATCAGAATTTTACTCATATAGAATCAGAATCCGCTCAAAACTTCGTAAAGTTTATCGATAAAAGTCACGCCAAACAGATCATATACCTAAGTGGTATTGTCAATGACGCAGAACTATCTGATCATTTGCTGTCAAGAAAAAATGTAGAAGACATATTATTGGCATCATCCATACCGGCTACTGTATTGCGAGCTGCTATCATTATAGGTTCCGGGAGTTCCTCCTTCGAAATCATTCGTGATCTCGTAGAAAAACTACCTTTCATGATTGCTCCTCGCTGGCTGAAAACGAAATGTCAACCAATCAGCATTCGTAATGTTATTGAGTACTTAAGAGGTGTTCTGTTAATACCTGAAACGCTACATCAATCGTATGATATCGGTGGTGCCGATATTCTTACTTATAAGGAAATGTTATACGGTTACGCCAAGGAAAGGAAATTGAGGCGCCTAATAATTACAGTGCCCTTATTATCTCCAAAACTCTCTTCATTGTGGTTATATTTTGTGACTTCAACCTCCTACCCATTAGCCCGTACATTAGTGGCGAGTATGAAAAACGAAGTCGTTTGCAAAGACAACCGCATTAACAAGATCGTTCCTATTAAGATTTTACACTATCGTGAAGCATTGCAGCTGGCCTTTAATAAAATTACCCAGAAAAACATCATCTCCAGTTGGAAAGATGCAATCGCAATAGGAACAATGAATAAAGACTTTCTTAATAAAGTAAACGTACCGGAACATGGAGTTTATCTTGATAAACGAATAGTTAAATTTGAAGGAAATCAGGACACCGTCATTGACAACATGTGGCGAATAGGCGGTGAGCAAGGCTGGTACTTTGGCAATATCTTGTGGCGCATCCGCGGTGTGATGGATAAGATGGTTGGCGGTGTAGGATTGCGCAGAGGCCGTAGAAATGAAACAGAACTGAAGCCAGGGGATGCCCTTGATTTTTGGAGAGTGCTAATTGCAGATAAAAAAAATGGCCGACTTTTATTATATGCAGAAATGAAATTACCAGGAGAAGCATGGCTGGAATTTAAAATTAAAGAGAGTGACGGGAAAGCGATGTTAATTCAAACAGCCACCTTTCAGCCATTAGGGGTATGGGGAAGGGTGTACTGGTATTTAATGTTACCTTTTCACGGGTTCATCTTTCCGCAAATGGCAAAAGGTATTGTTGGCTCTCTACCTCGTAACCAACTAGCTCGCTAAACTGTCGACCGACAATTTTACACAGTCCTAATATTGATCAGCGTATCGATTATCTAATCTACTATCGTAATTAGAATTTTATTAATCTCATCCCTGTGATCCTTTATCCCATTTGTATTTATTACTATACACGACCCAATCCACTTTTGTGTAGAATTATTTACCGTTTTGTATAGATCAAGACTTCGAACCTGATAAATGTCATAGTTTTTGAAAGGTAATTAAGATAACATTTATAACACAAAATAATTACAGGTTTCAAACGAGAACAACCCAACATTATTTATTGATGGGCGATAATACATTTGCAAAATTAGTTAATGCCTCAACTCGTAATTTAGAAATTACAGACGGTTCAAATATTGCGGTAATAGGAGGTGGCCCTGCAGGTAGTTTTTTTTCCTACTTTGCCATTGACTTTGCGCGAATAATTGACTTGAATATAAATATTGATATTATCGAGCCAAAATATTTTGATAAGGCAGGACCAACTGGTTGCAATCATTGTGGTGGGATTATTTCAGAGACATTGGTACAAAATCTATCGGCGGAAGGAATCGTCTTGCCATCCCGGGTTATTCGAAGAGGGATTGAATCATACACCATCCATCTTGAAACAGGAAGCGCAGTAATAGAAACACCATTGAACGAACAACGCATTGCATCAGTATTTCGTGGGCTTGGCCCGAAAGGTGAAGAAAATTCAAACTTTGAAAGCTTTGATGGTTATTTACTTTCCCTTTGTAAAGAGAAAGGCATTAATTTAATTAACGCCAGGGTAAAGGAACTTGAAAGGCATGAGGACGGTATCGTAGTAAAGTGCACGGGGGTACCCGATAAAAAATACGACCTGGTGGTAGGTTCTGTTGGCCTCAACCCAGGCGCCTTAAGTCTTTTTAAAAATATAAATCCATCTTATATAATTCCAAAAACAACTAAAACACACATTTGCGAATTTTATATGGCGGATACTGATATCGATAAATACTTTGGAAATTCGATGCACGTCTTCTTGTTAAATTTGCCAAATATTAAATTCGGTGCGTTGATTCCGAAAAGTAATTATGTCACCATGGTTCTTCTCGGTGATCAGATCGACAGTAAAGTAGTTGACAGCTTTCTTGGATCGAAGGAGGTAAAGGGATGTTTTCCCAAAAATGTTGAACTTAAAACTCTAATGCATTGCCATTGCTTCCCCGCTATTAATATTGAGGGAGCCAAATCAGCCTATGATGATAGAATTATTCTGATCGGAGATTCCGCCACTTCAAAACTATATAAAAACGGAATTGGAGCTGCCTACATTACCAGTAAGGCAGCCGCCAGGACTGCCATATTTCAGGGAATATCTAAAAATGATTTTCAAAATCATTATCAAAAAATCTGTAAAAAACTTGAAACTGATAATAACATTGGAAAATTTATCTTTGGAGTAACCAGTTTTATCCAAAAATCTGAACTCCTAAAAAAAGGATTACACGCAACCATTCTTGATGAACAAAATAAAATAAATGACAAAAGAAGATTAAGTTCAATTCTATGGGACACCTTTACGGGTAGCGCTCCTTACAGTAGTATTTTACAGAGGGGATTAGATCCTCGTGTAGGGGCTTCTTTTATCTGGAATACGATTAAGCAAACATTCACATAACCTTAATACCCATGTTTAGAAGAAATAATACACTCGGACATTTATACAAAGATGGAGAGATTATTATAAAGCAGGGGACTCCCGGAAATTGCCTATATGTAATTCAAAAGGGCACCGTTGAAGTCATCAAAGAAAATGATGGAGGTGAAATTAAAGTTGCAGAGTTGAATGAGAAGGATTTCTTTGGAGAAATGGCTCTTTTTGAAAAGGATCTTAGATCCTGCACCGTCAAGGCAAAAGGAAATGCTACTGTACTCACATTAGACAAAAGGAGTCTTTATAAAACAATTCAAAATGATCCATCATTGGCTTTCAGGCTTCTGGAAAAAATGTCTAATCGCCTAAGGGAAACGGATCAAAAATTAGCATATTAAAACAATTTGTAACTAATCCCATTTCTCATTATTAAGAAAAACGCCTCCGTTGTCCAACTAAAGATAATTTCCGAGGAATAATCCAGACTTTTTAATCCCATACAAACTTCCATTGCCCATCAGGCTGACGCTTCCACACCGTATGAAAAAAACCTTCATTGGTTTTTGAATTTCCTATCGAATCGATTGCGGTGTAGATATACTTTCCATAGGTATATCCCAGGTCACCTGAAGAAGATACATCCACAAAATCAGGTGACCAGGTCAACGATACGCTCTCTGAAGAGGTACGCTTTTCATAACTCGCCCTCAACTCATCCTTTCCTCTAATTAAATTATTGTTTCTCAGCAACACAACATCCTCGGCAGAGAATGTAAGAAAGGCTCGTGATATACTTTCCGTTTTTGCCATTTCAGCAAAAGCATGCTCTGTATCAATAATTTCTTTTTTCCACTTCTCCACGTC
>JAHEMS010000259.1 GCA_024643595.1 Bacteroidota bacterium | reverse complement strand
TTCCAAGGTGAGATCAAATCCTTTATTCTTATACTCATACCGGCCAGAAGTAAAAAAATACAATGTATTGTTTAGATCAAATGAATACGAATTAAAGAAGTGACCCATGACAAACTCATGAATTTGCTCTTTGTATGAGGAATGAAGATTCTGGAATTCATGTAAGGCTTCGAAGCGTTGAATGTTTAGCCCGTTGGGTAAAATCACATCCGGATTTCTTCCTAATAGATGCTTGCATTCTCGAGCAGTGACATCACTAACGGTAGTCATTACGTCACAGCTCTGAGCACAGCCGTATTCTATGGAAGCTTCTGTTTCCACACCAAATTTTTTGATTTCATCCTCCCATTGAAAAAATGGAAGATGAGCATAGAAAAGAGGAGAGTTGATCGCTAAATGCCTGCCCAGTTGGGTAGCATGGGTTGTAAATATTGTCTTTACTGACATCGCATCACGCTTGATGTCAAGGATAGGAAGGCCAGCCATCCATTCATGAAAATGAGCTATTAATCGTTTATCATGGCCAGCTAATTTTACGAGTTCATCAATGTATAATTTTGTGAGGTAGGCAAAGCCAACTACCTGGTTAATGAGTGGACTTGCATCGGTGGTGGGGATGTTATGATTTTTCCAGAGCAGGTATTTGATGACGGACATCGCTTTTTCTTCTATCGCGTTAGGATTAAGAAGAACAACACGAGGTTTTCCGGTAATCAGCCACTCGGCATAAATCACATCATATCCTTTCTTTTTGAGATTAGAAGCGGCTAGTCCAAAAATATCAGCGGCATCATCCAACGGTTCCAATTCGGCTTGAATATTTTTGTTTACGTAAGGGCCGATCATGCAATACCGACCATTCCAGTTCTCCATAATTGCTGGCGCTTTAGAACGGATAACGGTATAGATACCACCAACCTGATTACATACCTCCCAGGCAACTTCTACCAATAAAGAATTTGAGGATGTACTATTTGTTTTTGATGATCGTTTTGGCATGAGTTAAGTCAAACTGACGGGATTAATTTTATTCTTGATCAATTTAATGACAAAATTTCTCAAAAACATAATTATGAACAGATGGATTCTAATTTGTTCAAAATGATTTACACAAGACAGATTAAGACATGAACTTTGATAAATACACCATAAAATCGCAGGAGGCCTTACAGAAATCTGCGGAGATTGCTGGCAGCAAGCAGCAACAAGGAATTGAACCAGGGCATTTACTGAAAGCCATTTTGGAAACAGATGAAAATGTTTCCAATTATTTATTCAAAAAGCTGAATGTTAATGATACTATACTCACGGCAAAACTGGAGGAAACGGTTAATGCCTATCCACGCGTATCAGGTCAGCAAGCCTATCTTACTTCGGCAACAAATACTGTTTTGCAAAATGCAGAAAAAGAGTTGCGCGAGTTTAAGGACGAATATATTTCAATTGAGCACCTTTTGCTCGCATTATTGAACTCAAAAGATAAAGTAGCATCGATTATGAAAGATGCTGGATTCGAAAGGAGTTCGTTAATTAAAGCGATAAAAGAATTAAGGGGAGGCTCAAAAGTGACGGATCAAAATGCTGAGGCGAAATACAAATCACTGGAGCGCTATTCAAAAAATCTGAATGAACTCGCCAAGCAAGGCAAGATTGATCCGGTGATTGGACGGGATGAGGAGATCAGGCGTGTTCTCCAGATATTGTCACGCAGAACGAAAAACAATCCTATTCTAATTGGAGAACCTGGCGTGGGGAAGACAGCCATTGTTGAAGGCATGGCTCAGCGGATCGTGGATGGTGATGTGCCTGAAAATTTGAAATCAAAAATTTTAGTTTCACTGGATATGGGTCTGCTCGTTGCCGGTGCGAAATACAAAGGTGAGTTTGAGGAAAGACTTAAAGCCGTTATTAAAGAGGTCACCGATTCAAATGGAGAAATCATCTTATTCATTGATGAGATCCATACATTGATTGGTGCGGGTGGCGGAGAAGGCGCGATGGATGCCGCTAACTTATTGAAGCCTGCCCTGGCGCGTGGCGAACTTCATGCGATTGGGGCAACTACCCTAAAAGAATACCAGAAATATATTGAGAAAGATAAAGCCCTTGAGCGCAGATTTCAGTCGGTGATGGTCGATGAGCCTTCGGTAGAAGATTCAATTTCAATTTTAAGAGGAATAAAAGACAAATATGAATTACATCATGGAGTGCGCATCAAAGATGATGCGGTGATTGCCGCGGTAGAATTGTCAAGTCGTTATATATCTGATCGATTTCTACCGGACAAGGCCATTGACTTGATGGATGAAGCAGCTTCTAAACTGAGACTTGAAATGGATTCCGTGCCGGAAGAATTGGATGAGCTCAACCGCCGGATCATGCAATTAGAAATTGAACGAGAAGCGATCCGAAGAGAAAAGGATAAGGACAAAGAAGCGATCTTAAGCAAAGACATTGCCGAACTTTCCGCAGAACGCAATTCACTAAAAGCCAAATGGGAAAGTGAGAAAAATATTGTGGAGGGATTGCGCCATGAAAAGGAGAATATCGAAAAGTTGAAATTTGAAGCGGAGCAAGCGGAGAAAGCGGGCGATTATGGAAAGGTTGCAGAGATACGTTATGGTAAACTTACAGAGTCAGAAAAGAAACTGAATGACCTTCAGATTCAGATGAAAGAAAATCAAGGCGAACACTCTTTATTAAAAGAAGAAGTGGACAGCGAAGATATTGCCCAGATTGTCGCTAAATGGACGGGTATCCCGGTTTCAAAAATGCTTCAAAGCGACCGTGAGAAATTATTGTTGCTTGAAGAGGAGTTGGGTAAACGGGTTGCAGGACAGGAAGAGGCAATACAAGCATTAAGTGACGCTGTTCGAAGAAGTCGTGCTGGGCTACAAGATCCTAAACGTCCTATTGGCTCCTTTATATTTATGGGTACCACAGGCGTTGGGAAAACGGAGCTGTCAAAAGCCCTGGCCGATTATTTGTTTAATGACGAGAACGCGATGGTGCGAATTGATATGAGCGAGTATCAGGAACGCCACAGTGTTAGTCGATTGATTGGTGCGCCTCCAGGTTACGTTGGTTATGATGAGGGTGGACAATTAACTGAAGCGGTAAGAAGAAAACCCTATTCAGTTGTATTGCTGGATGAAATTGAAAAAGCACATCCGGATGTATTTAATATTTTACTTCAGGTACTTGATGATGGCAGATTGACTGATAACAAGGGTCGTGTTGCTAATTTCAAGAACACCATTATCATAATGACAACGAATATTGGTTCGCATATTATCCAGGAGAATTTTGAGAAAATAACTGAAGACAACTACTTCGATGTAATTGAAAGCACTAAGGAAGAAGTATTGACCTTGTTGAAAAAGTCGGTAAGACCTGAATTTATTAACCGGATAGATGAGATTATCATGTTCCGTCCGCTAAGTCGGGCCGATATAAGAAAAATTGTTTCTATACAATTTAATGGCGTTAAGAAGCGTTTAGCAGAAAGCGGCATTAAAATTGATATTTCAGAGAAAGCACTTGAACGACTCGCGAAATTGGGCTTTGATCCACAATTTGGAGCCAGACCTTTAAAAAGGGTCATTCAGAAGGAGATCTTAAATGAACTTTCGAAACAAATATTAAGCGGTAAAGTGAACAGAGACTCGGTGATATTTGTTGACTTAAGAGATGACTTAGAATTTGAGTTTATAAACATTATGGAGGCTGAAGTTGTTGAGTAAGCCAAAAGTCTGTGTGGTCCCGGGTTCTCCGGGAAGTTTTGTGGGTTTGGTTTTTGGGGTTAGGGCGGGCTGAGGGGCCCGCCCTTCATTTTTATTCAACTGGTTTGACAAAACCTAAAACTACCATTCAACCTTTTCTAAAACTTATAGGTATTTAAATATTTTACATTTGCCGGTTCATGAAAAAACTGAGCCGGTTTTTAATTTTTTTGGGTTTTGTAATTGCCTCTTTGGGCGCACTTGGTCAAAACAAAATTGGAACGGGTTTAGTGATACGCAAAACTACGGAGAAAATGTCCATTGACGGAAAACTCAATGAATCTGCCTGGGCAAAAGCGGATACGGCAAAAGACTTTTTTCTGAATTATCCGAATGATACGCTTCCACCCACGCTCAAAACCAAGGGCATGTTAACGTTTGATAATGAATATTTATATGTCGGAATTATCTGCTACGATAACGAGGGGCCCTGGATCGTGCAATCGTTAAAACGGGATTACCAATTTATGAATAATGATCTGGTAGCTTTTTCATTCGATCCTTATAACGACTATACCAATGGGTTCACGTTTTCTTTAAACCCTTATGGCGTGCAGCGTGAGGGTAGTGTTTCCGGAGGAGGTGTGGACAAGGAAAGTTTTAATTTTTCGTGGGATAACAAATGGTTGGGCGAAGTGAGCCGTGAAGAGGGTCGTTGGGTGGCTGAATTTGCTATTCCATTTAAATCGTTTCGGTACAATACCGGCGACTGGAATATAAATTTTGTAAGACAGGATTTGAAAAATAATGAGCGATCGACCTGGATAGCAACACCCATTCAATTGTCGGCAGGCAATTTTGGATTTTCGGGGAAACTGCATTGGGAAGACCCACCTCCTTCACCAGGTATGAATATTTCATTAATCCCATACGGGATGGTGCAGACTTATCAAGACAAGGAGGAAAATAAGCCGACAACGTATTCCGGAAACGGAGGATTTGATGCCAAAGTAGCGATCACTCCTTCAATGAATCTTGACCTGACGGTCAATCCGGATTTCTCCACTGTAGAAGTAGATGAACAGGTGGTTAACCTGACGCAGCTGGAGGTACAATATCCTGAAAAGCGACAGTTCTTTTTAGAAAACAGTGATCTGTTTTCTGCCCCGGGTTTCACCACTTATACACAACCATTCTTTTCGAGAAGAATCGGACTGGCAACTGATACAAGCGGTATGCTACAAAGAGTGCCTATACAATATGGTGTCCGTTTGAGTGGAAAGATTGGATCGAAGTGGCGTGTTGGTTTAATGAATTTGCAAACCAGAGAAAAAAAATCCATGGGGTTGCCTACCCAGAATTATTCGGTAGGTGTTGCCCAGTGGAATTTAATTCCAAAATCCAATATCACTCTTTTTTATATTGATAAGGAATCCATAGGGTTAGGAGAATATGACTCAACGGCTTTTTATCACAGTACTATATTACGGGAGAGTTGGGATGGCAATAACAGAAACGTAAGATTGAACTCCTATAATAGAGTGGCTGGGTCTGAATTCAATTTTATTTCAATTAATAATCGTTGGCGAGGAAAGTATTATTATCATCATTCTTTTGAGGAAGGAAATTCTACAAGCGCGTACTCCTATGGTTTTTTGACGGGTTATGTAGTACGAAATTTTCTTATCAATGCCGGCATGGCTTCTCTGGGAAAAAATTATATCGCAGAGACAGGATTTATTCCATCACTGGCAATTTATCCTGGTTATGATGTTTTTTTTGTAATGTCAGAATTCCCGATGTATCCTAAATCAAAATCTGTTGTCAGTTTTGCCCCCGGAGTTGAGGCCAGTAAAGGTCTTCTGCCAGATGGTACTTTTGCCACGGAAGAAGTTAAGTTAAAAACGACCACGAAATTCAGAAA
>JAHEMS010000258.1 GCA_024643595.1 Bacteroidota bacterium | reverse complement strand
TGCAGCAGGTAAAATTATCATCAAAGATTCGATTGCAGACATCACCCTGCAACAGGTCTTAACACGCCCTGAAGAATTTGAAGTGATCGCCACACTGAACTTGAATGGTGATTATCTGAGTGATGCTTTAGCTGCACAGGTGGGCGGTATTGGTATCGCACCCGGGGCAAACATCAATTACATCACCGGTCACGCCATCTTTGAAGCCACTCACGGCACCGCTCCAAAATATGCGGATCAGGACAAAGTGAATCCTGGATCAGTAATTTTATCCGGTGTTATGATGCTCGAATATATGGGTTGGCAGGAAGCGGCAGACCTGATCAACAAGGGCCTCGAAAAAGCAATTTCCAATAAGCGTGTTACTTATGATTTCCATCGGCAGATGGAAGGGGCAACGTTGCTTAAATGTTCTGAGTTTGGAAATGAGATTGTAAAGAACATGTAATCTGTTTCAATTCAATGAGAAGAAACCGCTCCGATTTTCGGGGCG
This sequence comes from Bacteroidota bacterium, assembly GCA_024643595.1. Lineage (GTDB taxonomy): Bacteria > Bacteroidota > Bacteroidia > Cytophagales > Cyclobacteriaceae > ELB16-189. The sequence continues at coordinate 5,154 of JAHEMS010000258.1, read as the reverse complement.
GTTTTTTTTGTTAAAAAAAAACACGGTATCTCCAACGGATACTTGAATACTTTGGAAAGTGATATTAGTCATACTTATTAGAATTTATTAGATCTATTATTACTCAATTTATTTATGACGATGTCCTTTTTTTATGTTCTAAAAGTATTCAACGATGATAAGCAGGAAAATAAGGGTAATGACAAGGGCTCTTTTATTTACTGTACTGTTATTCGGTAATTTTTCGGTATTTGTTTTTGCACAGGATATCCTACCTGGCAAATTGAAAGTATTTCTTGATTGCCGAACCCGGTGTGATTTTAATTACATCCGATCAGAAATAAATATTGTGGATTATATGATCAATCAACATGAAGCGGATGTCCATATCCTGATCAATAATCAGTCAACTGGTGGTGGAGGTGGGAAAACGCAGGTCATTTTTTATGGCAAGCATAGGTTTTCGTCCATGCTGGATACACTTTCATATTCTTATCCACCAAACCAGGCAGCATCACAACAGCGTGACCTCATGCTTCAGTATCTGAAACTTGGGCTTGCCCCTTATCTGGCTAAAAGTTTAATGGCTACTCAAGTTGAGATAAAAACAAAAGCAGACGAGGATAAACTTCAGCTTATAAAAAAAATTGATCAAACTCCCTCCGATCCATGGCGCTATTGGTCTCAGGTATTTGGCGTGAATGGCAATGTGAGGTTGGATCAACTTTATCAAGTGCTTCGAACATCAGGCTACTTCCAATCAACGAAAACGACAGAAGACCTAAAAATCCGTTTTAGAGTTTCTGCAGGCAGAGAACTTTCTACTTATAAATATGATACCGATAGTGGAACCGTAAAAACAGTGGTAGATAACTCCGATTTCAATGCAAGACATTTTATTGCCCGTGGCATTGATAAAAACTGGACGTATGGTTACGAGACATCTTTTACCAATAGCACTTTTACCAACTTGAAGAGCAGTTTATATTTCAGCACCGGACTAGAACGCAGCTTGTTTCCGTATACGCACATCAACAATAAATTCGTAGCCTTGCGTTACGGTCTGGACGTTCGGGGTAATCATTATTATGATTCAACCATCTTTGATAAAAAGAAAGAATTATTATTTGGTCAAAAGATGATTCTTTCACTTAAGTATAATCAGCGATGGGGCTACCTGGAGGGTGGAGTAAAATACAGAAATTATTTTCAGGATTGGGGGCTATATAATTTGAGTGTGAACTCCTCTTTAAACATTCGCCTTACCGGCGCATTGTCCATCAATGTTGATTTATATGGAGCACTGGTACACGACCAGATCAATTTAGCACAGGGTGAAGCCAGCAAGGATGATGTTCTCACCCGAAAGCGACAAATGGCTTCCGCCTATACGTTCGCTACCTGGTTTGGTGTGAATTACCGATTTGGGTCTAGTGTAAATAACTTTGTGAATCCCCGTTTTGAAGGGGTTGATTGACCCTATTGATTTGGGTCAATCAGATCCCCTGATAATTTTACTGGTTAGCTCGGCTAATTACATCTTTCTCACCTTTCCGCTGCCAGATGAATGACTATTTACATGGCTGGGATTGCCTTTATAGGAAACACTACCACTGCCAGAAATTACAGCATCCAGGTCATTTTTTACATTGATTTCTACATCGCCAGAACCAGAAATACGGATTTCACAGGCATCCACTTGCAAATCAGCAGCGAGTACCTCACCGGATCCACTGATGTTTACTTTGACTTGTTTCGCTATACCATTGGCAATTACTTTACCAGAGCCAGATACCCCAAGGGCCACGTGATCAGCAGCAGCTAATCCAACGCTAACCTTTCCCGATCCGCTCACTTTACTATCCAGATCTTTACAAGCGCCCTTGAAATCTATGTGACCTGAGCCGGAAACATTGGCATCCAGGGCTCCACTTGCGTCAGCCTCTATAGCAAGAGACCCAGAACCGCTTACATTTAAATCAAGATCATTGGTTTTGAATTTGCCTTCTCCGATTAAATCCCCGGAACCGCTTACACTAACTCCTTCCAGTTCTTTTACCGTGACGTAAACAACGATTTTGTCATTATCCCCATTCCAAAATTTCCAGTTTTCATTATCACGACCAATGCTTAAGCGTCCGCCTGAGACCTTTGTTTCAATTTTTTCAAGGATGTCTTTACTCCCCTGCAATTCCACTTTTTGTTCTGCGCCTTGCTTCAGGTATAATTTACCGGGCACACGAAAGTTCACTTTGGTGAATGGGTCAACATTGCGGGTTTCCTTTGTTTGAGCAAACGAAAAGGTTACAACAAAGAAGAGAACGAAATAGGTAATCAGTATTTTTTTCATCTGTTTAGAATTTAAAATCGATATTTAATTTCAATTATTACATCCACAAAGACGGCATAGGATTCTGTAGGTTGCTTGGCATTCGAAGAAATATTTTAAATGGCCTACTTTTCTTCACCTTTGACGCAAAAATGGAGGATGTCGGGTACAATGGAAATATTTTCTTTTCAGACCATTAATGCACCCGCTGAGGGGATTCATAAAGAATTGGGAAGCAAATTCATTGCTTTCGCCTATCCCGTGCGCACGGAAGAACAAATCAAAAACAATGTTGAAGGACTGAAAAAACGATATTTTGATGCCAGTCATCATTGTTATGCCTGGATATTGGGCAAAGAAAAAAACAGGTATCGTGCATTTGATGATGGTGAACCCAATCACTCAGCTGGCGATCCGATATTGGGTCAGATAAAATCTAGAAATCTTACTAATGTATTGGTAGTGGTAGTACGTTATTTTGGGGGTACTAAACTTGGGGTTGGCGGGTTAATTCAAGCCTATAAGACGGCAGCGGAAAACGTATTGAATAATGCTTTGATCATTGAGAGCGAGGTAACTCAATCGGTGATCTTCAACTATCCATATGATTCAACTGCGGAGGTAATGAGGTTGGTTAAAGAATATGAACTTACCGTGGAACATCAGGAGTTCTTGGAAGACTGTACACTAAAAGCAGTGGTGAAACAAAAATACGTGGAGTCAATAAAATCCAGGGCGACACTATTAATGGCCACGGGCCATCGGATTTCCTTTTATATCAGTGAGTAATATTTATTTTCAATGAATTGAGACAATCGGGTATGATTTATTTTATGATTAACCTATTATAGATTTGAAGACATACCCAGGCATCCGTAGCGGCATAGCTAATTTGTTTTTCGTGAAGTACTTCAGCTTCCCAGTTTGAGGTCTGAGCGCTTTTAGAAATTCGAAAGCCCAACAATAAGGCGGTTAGCTTTTTGACACTTTCTACCTCGAGGCCAGCTTGTTTGCTCATGTGTGCCAATTCAATAAAACCACCTGGTTTATAATGTTTTAATCGTTGCAAGGCTTTGATGTCATCCCGCAGGGCAACTCCGGCTTTCAAAATCTTATCGCTTTCTAAAAATTCAACAAGATGTGGAGTGATTCCGGTTTGTTTAAGCCGTATAAGAAAAACTTTATCGGGAAGGGCCACTTGCATTAAGGCCACCTTGTTTTGCTGCCCACGAACAAATACTGGCTTTGTTTCGGTATCAAAACCAACGACTTCGTGCTCTTTAATTTCATGGAAGGCATTAATAATTTTTTTTTCTTCCGAAACGATAATTGTTTTCCCCTCAAAAGCACCTAAAGGAAGCGCATTGATCTCTTCATTTGAAATGGTGATCTTAGGATTGTGCAGCGGCTGGTTCATCCAGTTTTCGGATTTTAAAATTAATATATGCCTGAAACACAGTCATTAGCGGACTAATAATACAGAAAAAAGTGAAAGGTGCATAGACCATCGTGGCAACCCCTAATACATTGGCTTGCGTTGCCCCACACGTATTCCATGGAATCAGAACAGAGGTAACGGTGCCAGAATCCTCCAACGTGCGACTTAATACTTCTGGCTTTAGTCCGCGTTTTCGATAGGTTTCAGCATACATGCGTCCAGGAATCGCGATCGCCATATATTGATCGGATGCGGTGAAATTGAAGAATATACAAGTCGCAGCAGTAGATGCTACCAATGACCCCGTGGAGTGAGCAAACTGAATTATTTTTTCCGCGATTACTTTTAATAATCCGGCCGATTCCATTACTCCGCCAAATATCATTGCGCAAAGGATCAGCCAGATCGTATTGAGCATTCCGCTCATGCCTTTTGATGTCAGCAGTTCGGTGATCATCGGATCACTGGTTTGTATGTGTATGCTGGTGGTCATCGCATTCATGACGGCAATGAAGGATGACTTTGTATAGTCATCGGTAATCCCTGAAATTTCGTTGATTACCTGCGGCTGAAATATGATCGCTGAAATACCCCCCAACAATGCGCCAACCAAAAGTGCGGGAAGGGCGGGCACTTTTTTAACAATCATGAAAATCACTAAAACAGGAACAACGAATAGCAGTGGAGTCAAATTAAATTTATTCTCAAGGGCCTGTAGCACAGCAGAACTATCAGATGTTGCACCACTGGTGTCCATGCTAATTCCCCACACAATGTAAATCACCAATGTTATGCTAAGCGTCGGCAACGTAGTGTACATCATGTACCTGATATGGGTAAATAGATCTGTACCTGCCATGGCAGGGGCCAGGTTGGTAGTATCAGAAAGTGGAGACATTTTATCCCCAAAGTACGCGCCTGAAATAATGGCACCTGCGATTACGCCTTCGTGAATATCCAGTGCTTTACCAATTCCTAACAAGGCTATTCCTACAGTGGCTATAGTAGACCATGAGCTTCCTGTGGCCAAAGAGACAATGGCGCAAACCACACAGGCAGCGAATAAAAATATTGTAGGATTGAGAATTTTCAGTCCGTAATAAATCATGGAGGGAACAATTCCACTCAGGAGCCAGGTGCCCGACAGGGATCCGATGGTAAGGAGGATCAACATCGCGGCCATGGCAGAACTGATACTCTTTACAATACTATGTTCTATATGTTCCCAGCTAAACCCAAGACGGAATGAAATTATACCGGCTACACCCGCAGCAAGCAATAATGCAATTTGATTCGCGCCGGTAATGGCGTCAGAGCCTAACACGATTACGTTGACGGTTAGGAATATGATCAAAAAAATAATGGGAATTAGTGAGTGTAGGAGGGTCGGTCGCTTGCTATTTTCAAT
>JAHEMS010000257.1 GCA_024643595.1 Bacteroidota bacterium | reverse complement strand
ATCTTTACCAAACGGGATATGTCCATGGGTTGTTTTGGTTGCGGGTTACCATACTTAAATAAAGTAGCCTGTTCAGGCAAGTATTTTCACATGGGGGTACGATATACTTCCTTCGGACTTTACGAAGAATTACGAATTGATAATTTTAAAACTTATTTTTAATCAATAATCTTATCTCAGTCTCCGTGAAAAATATTTATCTATTAACATCCTTGGTTGTTCCGCTTTGGCTAATTACTGGTTGTGCTCCTCAAAAAGAGAAGGAAGACTATTTTACTGAATATGAAACGATCATTAAGGACGAAGATTTTCGGGCAGGTATTACAACTGGAAATTTTGTAAGGCTCAGTGCTGGCAATACCTATTACGAATTTGAAAATAACAACAAAGATACCCTATTGGTAATGGTTCATGGGTTTTCTGTGCCCAGCTACATTTGGGATTCGACTTATAATGCCGCATTGAATAGAGGATATAGTGTATTGAGGTATGACACTTATGGCAGAGGCTTTTCGGATAACCCGGATACGTCATATGATCTTACTCTTTATACCAATCAGTTAAAGGAACTTCTGGATACGCTACAAATTAGTTCACCAATTAACCTTTTGGGCCTTTCGGATGGAGGAAGGACTATAAGTGCTTTTGCTGCTCAATATCCAGGAAGAGTAAAAAATCTTATCTATGTTGATGCGGCAGGCTTCGAAACCATCGATGATGAAAGCAATAATTCTTCTATCGTTTCAGAGCAGGAAATTCAGTCGTTTATACAAAGTGAAAGATATGCCAACATGGCCAGTGGTCAGCTTGGCGATTTTTATGATTCTATTCCGTTTAGAGGATGGGACAAAAAGTATAAAAAAATGATGAGATTCAAAGGATTTGTTCGTGCACTACTTTCCAGTAGTAAAAACAGGCCTGATTTGGAAAAAATGCATCGCAAAATCAGTGAATCACCAATTTCAGTATTTGCTATTTGGGGAGCGCATGATACGGTTGTAAAGTTGGAAGATGTCAGGTTTAATCTTCAAGACAGAATCCCATCGGTTAATCTCTTTGTCATTCCTGAGGCGGGGCACCTTCCTCACATGGAACAGACCTCCTTATTCAATACTATATTATTTGATCAGATCATTAGGAACATTAATTAGAACCAGTTCAATTGGGCCAATAGAAATGTAGTGGATAGGTAACAACAAGATGGTTGGTCATCATCTGTTTTTGTACTATTCGTATTTTAAAACATGCCGGAGATTATCTGCATTAATTCTATGCGTTCTCCGTCAGGACCTTTAAGAAAAGCTTGCTTTGCCTCGATGCCTTTTGCTTTTACAGTGCGCACCGCCAGAAGTTCTTCTGCGCCAGCTTCGATTGCGCGCTTAAATGCGGCATCAATATCAATAACATCAATGCCCACATGTTGAAATAAATTATTGGTAAGCTGATGTGTCGTGTCAGCTGGTTGCTCGGCCATTTCATAGACAAAATCCTGCCCTGGGAATTTGAGGAATGCGATTTCAATTGGCCGGCCCACTTCGCTGCCGTCCGCCTGAACAACGATGAGCTGATCCAATCGGTTCGTTACCTGCAGGTCAAACGCCTTGGTATAAAATTCGATCGAGAGGTCAAGGTCAGTTACATAGAGCATCACATGATTGACGCGAGGAGATAGTTGCTTCGATTTTTCTGAAGGTTCGCAAGAAGCGATTATAAATAATATAAAGAGCATAAGCGGTACAAAAAGAAAAATTACTTTTTTCATATATTAAAAGTGTTTGGAGGCATCAGAAATTAGCTAGAACTATTTAGTTTTTTTATTTGAATGGCCAGTTGAGTTTGCTTTACAACTTTAAATTGTGTCAAAAAAAGGAAGGCAATTATTCAGCCTTAAGTTTTTCTAAGATGCTGCGCCCTTCCCGAACAATTATTTCAATGACATCGTGAATGTCATTTATTGAAGTTCTGTAATTTACTATACAGGCTCTTAAGCAATATTTGTTTCCAATAACAGCATTGGACAGAAATACTTCACCACCGCTTTGTAATTTATTTAATAGTTTTTCATTCAGTTCATTTAGGTATGTCTCTTCATCACTGACTTCCTGCAAATAGTTAAGGGGAACATACCTCATCGTGGCAATACTTAAATTTTGTGATACCGCTTCAAGTTCCGGATGTTTTTTTGCTTCTTCAAACAAAAGTCTTGATAATTCAATGTCTTCGTTTATCATTTTTATATATCCGTTCTTCCCTATCTGCTGCAAAGCCATCCAAACCTTTAATGCCCGAAATCCTCTTGAATTTTGAAAGCCGTATTCATAATAATTAAGTGTGGGCTCGTCTGCACTGCTATCAAAGTTGTAATAAACAGGATGCGCGCTATATGTATCAATCAGGTGTTGAACGTTTTTTACTAAGGTGCAGCCTGCTTCAAGGGGAGCGTAAAGCCATTTGTGTGGGTCAAGCGCTATGGAGTCGGCATCTTGAATACCTTCAAATAATTTTTTGTATTGAGGAACAACGGCAGCAGGTACTCCATAGGCACCATCAATATGAAACCATAAATCATAGGCTTTGCAGACAGCACCTATTTGGGATAGATCATCAACCACACCCGTGCTCACGTCTCCTGCATTTGCAACTACCAGAAATGGCTTTTTGCCATCCTTGATATCTGTATCAATGGTTTGTGATAAGACGGTGAGATTCATTCTATTGTTGGTATCTGTTGGTATCCATCGTATTGCATTGGTGCCATGACCGAATAACACGGCTGCTTTTTCAATCCAGGTATGCGTTGCTTTTGAACAATAGAAGACCATCTCGCCGACAACATTTGCCAAGCCAGCTTCTTTTATATTTTTTGGAGCCTTGGCCGTTCTTGCAGCCAGGAAGGCGGTAAGGTTTGCCATGTTACCTCCACTCACTAATATTCCTCCGTAAGTGGGGGAGACTCCAATAAATTCAGCGAGCCATTTAACGGTCTGCTTTTCGATCGCAGTAGCCATCGGGCTTAATACGTTCGCCCCCATATTTGGATTAACTGCTGCGGCTAACAAATCAGCAAGGGCTCCAATCTGGGTAGGAGAAGAAGTTATATATCCGAAGAATTTTGGGTGACCATTGAATAGGGAGTGATTTAGAATTAGCTCCGTAGCCTTATCAAAGAGGGCAGAAGCGGCAGTACCATTTTCGGGCAATGCATCCTTACCCAAAGCAGATTGTATCTGGCTGGGAGTTTCTCCTGAAGTCACCGGCTTTCTATCAATTGTATCATAGAAGTCAGCAAGGGTATCGACTAAACGGTAACCAATCTTTCTAAATTCATCTTTATTAATTTCAATGGATGAGGTACGAGGTTTTGCGTTGTCCATAACTTAAATAATCTAGAATAGGTGGTTTTTAAATCGTATCTGTTAACTCAATTTCAACGGAATCGTGTCATTCATGTAAGTTAAAGATTAGTCCATGCATTCCTGTTTTTCTTGCAGCCCTTTTAATAAATAAAGGGTATTAACATTTTAACCTTTTTAGCATATTCATCATAGTCTTTGTCATATTTGGCTTTTAAATAGTTGTCTAGTTTTGGTGCATTGTAAAAGGCGAAGAAACAGAAAATGAAAACCGGAATAGTTAAAGCAAACCAGTTTTTAGAGATTAACGCATATGCCGTCACCCACAGGATATCTCCAAAATAGTTGATATGTCTGGAATATTTAAATAAACCTTGTGTATAGATTTTCCCTTTATTCTCATCATTCTTTTTCCATTTGTCCCTTAGCAGTTCCGAACCACTATTTAAAACACAGCCAGTCAGAAATAATGCAACGGCAAAATAATCGAGACCTCCAAATGATTTTGAAGTTGGCAAAACAAATAAAGAGTATCCGATAAAGTATACGGCAAATGCCAAGGGGACACTGATACTTTCTTCCCAGGGGATTTTTCGTTTAAGTAAAAAAATCATCATATAGGCAAGCCGTAGAAATATTATAATATTGAATGCGAAAATAATTACGCGCCTATCCAATTCTTTTGTTGCATTATGAATAAATAGATGTTGTTCACACCAGGCACCACCATTTTGAAATAGTATCCAATAGGATATCCATAACAAGATAATTTCGATCAAATGAATAACGATTTTTTGTGGAATACTGCCGCTTTTATGCCCGTATAGGTCCATTTTTCTTGATTAAAGTGAATGACGCTATGTTTCTGAAGAAACTTAATTTTTACTTACACCGTCAGTTACACCGACCGTTTTATTTTGTCTGGTCTGCGCGTTTCCAAAATATAATAGTGGTAAAATAACCGATCATGCTTGTTAAAATTAATATCAAATAACTTATCCTATCCAGCTGTGCATTAGGTTCACCGCCGGTACCACTAAAAAGACCAGGAAGTGCCCATGGAAAATAATTTCCGTACCCCGTAGCGGCTATGATTTGTGCAACTACCAAGGTCAGTGTGACGAAACCTAAGGGAGCGAGATATCCTTTACCCCAGAGAGCAAAAAAGGCAATTGGTGTTCCGATCAGGACTGTCATCACCGTTGTAATTAAATAATTTTTCAACTGTGTTGTAACTAAATTAATTTCTAACCCGGATAGTTGCAGGATTGATCCTATTAGTAATCCAATGAATAGATTTGAAACGGCCAGGACAACGCACCAAATAACGTAAATGATAAATTTGGCATTTAAGATTTTCGTCCTTGAGGTAGGTAGCGATAACAAATCTTTAGCCGTGCCGTCCGAGTACTCCCGTCCAAAAATCCAGCTGGCCACAAAGCCAAAGATCAAAACACCCCCAACTCCAATGGCTTGTGTTAAAATCTCCAGGTAGGATTTCCAGTTTACGGAAAAGTTCAATACTTGTGCTTTAGTGCTTAAGGCATTTGCGTTGGCCAGGGCATCAGGGCTGCGCATGATCAGCATGAATACACCACCCATTATAGGGGCAATCGAAAAGGCAATGAAAGTTAACCAAAGGATCGTGGAGTATTTGTTCTTGAGTACTTCAGCTTTCAACGCTCGCAGTAGTTCACTCATCTTATATATTTTTTATCGTTCGTAAAAAATACATTTCTAAATCTTCTGTGAAAAGATAAACCTGCTTAGGTGGAATGTTTTTTTCAACCAGTAATTTTGAAATATCCTCTGGATGCGCAAGGGCGAAATTATCCAAAATTTCTATTTCATTGTTCGTGTTAATGAAAGCATTATAATGTAAGGCGGATAAGTATTTTATTGCACTTTCGTTGTCATTGGTTATTACAATTATCTTTTTTATGAGTTGGCTTGTCAGTTCAGAGTCTGTTAGTTCTTTTAGCAGCTTGCCTTGGTGAATTATTCCAATACGGTTGGCTACTTTTGAAATTTCACCGAGGATGTGACTGGATAGAAAAATAGTTGTGCCATTCTTAGCAAGACTTTTGAGTAATTCCCTGACTTCCACAATCCCTTCCGGATCCAACCCGTTGATGGGTTCATCGAGTATTAAAAGTTTAGGGTGGTGCATAAGCGCTTTAGCCAACCCCAAGCGCTGTTGATTTCCGAGTGATAGAACATTTGCTTTTTTATCCTTGTAGTTAGTCAACTTCAATTGGGTAATGACGTCTTCAATCAAAGTTGGATCATGTAATTGGCGCAAATTGAAATA
>JAHEMS010000256.1:380-5665 GCA_024643595.1 Bacteroidota bacterium | reverse complement strand
CGGATCGCGCTGTAACGCTTCTCGAAAGCAAGCTTGCAATACTTCACGTCCATCGATCAAAGGCGATTTTTCTGAATATGCAGCTGGTACATAGCCAACATTCATGGCTGCCCATTCAGATGTGCTTAATAAATGGGAGTTGTAACGGTCTTCATTTTCTTTCTCTACTCGTCTAATCCATTCATTCAAATCTGTTTTTGATGCATGTGACTGATTAGTAAGAATTCGAATAGCTCTTTTTGCAGCAATCATAGCGTCCATTCTTAATGGATTGATGGTCTTCTTTAATTCTATTCCGATTCGCCCAATCTCTGGAATTTCTTCTGCTGCTGTTGCAAGAATTTGTGCCAGTAGGGCCTGATCTTTTTGAATATCAATATTGAATGCTTTCCATGCTTGCTCTTTGGCTGTCTTGGCAAATGCTTTCGCTTCCTTTTCAACTTCAACCAACTCATCCTCACTAGCAAAACCCTGCTCAATAATCCATTCTCGAAACTTACGGATACAATCATGCTCAAGCTCCCATGCCAGACGTTCTTTTGATTTATAACGCTCGTGTGAACCGGAAGTAGAATGACCCTGGGGTTGCGTCATTTCTAAAACATGAACAAGTACCGGCACATGTTCTTCTCGGCAAATTTTTTCAGCTTTCTCATACCCTCTTACTAATCCGAGATAATCCCAGCCATTGACTGTTAATATTTCAAAACCTTTTTCCGTCTCTGTACGCTGAAAGCCAGCTAATATCTTAGATATACTTCCTTTCGTGGTTTGATATTCTTTAGGGACAGAAATACCATAATCGTCATCCCATACGGATATTAACATTGGTACCTGAAGCACCCCCGCAGCATTAATTGTCTCAAAGAACATACCTTCTGAAGTGGATGCATTGCCAATAGTGCCAAATGCGACTTCATTTCCGTTGTTACTTAGCTCCTTATAGGAGGCAAGCTCGGGATTGTTTCTAAAAAGTTTGGATGCATAAGCCAATCCCAGGAGGCGAGGCATCTGGGCCGCTGTGGGAGAAATATCCGAACTACTATTTTTTAAATTAGCTAAATTCTTAAATGCGCCATTTTCATCTATCATTCTTGTAGCAAAATGACCATTCATTAATCGTCCAGCTGATGCAGGATCAGCTTCAACATCGGTATGTGCATACAACTGGGCAAAGTATTGATGGAGGGTTAACTCGCCAATGGCCAGCATAAAGGTCTGATCTCGATAGTATCCTGAACGATGATCGCCATTGCGAAAAACTTTCGCCATTGCAATTTGAGCCAGCTCTTTTCCGTCACCAAAAATTCCGAACTTGGCCTTACCCATGAAAACTTCTTTTCTGCCAATTATACTTGCCTCCCTGCTTTCACACGCCATCCTATAGTCCGCAATAATTGCGGCAATTCTTTTAGTGGAGAATCCACTGGCCATGGTCTTCGTTTGGGTCACCTTACAAAATCAGTTGTTGGTAAAAATAGAGAAAAACCTCCTAGGGTTCAAAGCAAAAATAAATACCTTACAAAATCCTGCAAATTCGATTAATGTCCAAAGAAAATACTCCAGTCGCCGGAATCAATCCGTAGATTATTTGCGGGAAAATCAAATAGAAAAATAATTATTCGCTCATTGCCTAATTGAATTTCTTTGGCATAATAGCCTGTATCAATTTCAATTTGAGAAATACGTTTTTCGATTTCAGGATCTGTGATCATCATTACTTCAACAAGGATCTTGTGTTTCGGATCGGTTGATTCTAAAGCATACGGATAGTTTCCTAAAGAAAATAAATCATATCCGTTAAGCCACATACTGTATAAATAATCCAGATCATTCGTGAATTGATCATGTAGCCTCATACCCCTTCGAAGGGAGCCATAAAACGCATATAAAGTATGTCCCACGATTACATCAAAAATTTTAAAAACACCTACGGCAATCATAACCGAATGTTATCTTTGCCCGGGAATTAGTTCCGCTTTATCAATTCTAATTTAACGTCATTTCGACATTTATTAAATCTATCAATATGATTATCGGGGTACCAAAAGAAATTAAAAATAATGAAAACAGAGTTGCCATAACACCTGCGGGCACTCAGGAATTCATCAGGAAAGGTCATACTGTGTACATCCAATCCAAAGCCGGAGATGGTAGTGGATTTAGCGATGAAGAATTTATTGGTGCGGGTGCAATTATTCTTCCCAATGCAGAAGATGTATTCGGAATCGCTGAAATGATCATTAAAGTAAAAGAACCCATAGAACAAGAATATGGTCTTATTAAGAAAGATCAGCTGGTGTTCACCTATTTTCACTTTGCTTCTTATGAGCCGTTGGCGCATGCCATGATTAAAACTGGTGCGGTATGCCTTGCCTATGAAACTGTAGAACGCCTTGACGGTAGCCTGCCACTTCTCATCCCCATGTCAGAGGTAGCGGGAAGAATGTCAATCCAGGAAGGAGCCAAATATCTTGAAAAACCGCTAATGGGAAGAGGCATTTTATTAGGCGGTGTACCCGGGGTGATGCCAGCAAAAGTTTTAATTCTTGGTGGCGGGGTTGTGGGTACCAATGCAGCCAAGATTGCGGCCGGCATGGGGGCCGATGTAACCATCACCGATGTTAATCTTAATCGCCTACGATACCTGGACGATGTGATGCCAAAAAATGTTCATACCATGGTTTCCAACGATTATGTACTTCGTGAATTAGTTAAGACGCAAGACTTAATTATCGGGGGTGTATTAATACCTGGCGCTAAGGCACCAAAACTGATTACACGTGATATGCTCAAAACCATGCGACCAGGCACTGTTTTAGTTGATGTTGCTGTTGATCAGGGAGGTTGCATTGAAACTTGCAAGCCAACAACTCATGAAAATCCAACCTATATCATTGACGACATTGTTCACTATTGTGTTGCAAACATGCCAGGAGCGGTGCCTTACACCTCTACATTGGCACTCACCAATGCAACGCTTCCCTATGCGCTGAAACTTGCTAACCTGGGTTGGAAAAAAGCCTGCAATGATCATGGCGATCTTAAAAAAGGTTTGAATATTGTAAAAGGCAACGTGGTATACCGCGCTGTTGCCGAATCATTTAATCTTCCGCATGTTGATGTAAAAGATGTATTGAGCTAATCGATTTCCGGAAATTCCGGAAAAGAAGTGAGATAGTTTGGCTCGGCTTGTCCCAGCGTTTCAAAACAATATTGAACCATCCCATTGGTAACAGCAACAAACTTTGCGCCAATTGTCATATTATATACTGCCACCTGATTAAATGCTTTTTGAGTAAGTTTAATATTCGGTGCCTTGCACTCAATCAGCATCCAGGGTTTCCCTTCACGATTGTGAATAACGATGTCTGATCTTTTCTGCAATTTGTTATACGTCAGGCTTCCTTCAATTCGGAAAAGCGATTTGGGATAGTTAAGATGATTAATCAGGTAATGTATAAAATGTTGCCTAACCCATTCTTCCGGGGTGAGTACAATGTACTTCTTTCTGATGATATCGAAAATCCATACTTTACCCGCCTCTTTACGGACAGTAATGTTGAAATCGGGCAGATTTAGTTTAAACATCAATTTAAAATTAGGAAATTTAAAGACGTATGAAGACAAAACAAGAAATCGTCGAAAACTGGCTTCCAAGATATACCGGTGTAAAACTGGAAGACTTCGGAAAATATATTCTGCTTACCAACTTTGATAATTATGTCAAGAAATTTGCCGAATGGAATAATGTTGATGTTGAAGGCCAGGACAAGGCGATGCGAAGCGCAACCGGAGGTGGCATTACTATAATTAATTTTGGAATGGGCAGCCCAAATGCTGCGACTATTATGGATTGCCTTTCTGCTATCAAGCCAGAAGCATGTGTATTTCTGGGAAAGTGTGGTGGCTTAAAAAAGAAAAATGATATCGGGGATTTTATTCTGCCGATAGCAGCAATTCGTGGAGAAGGAACATCGAATGATTATTTTCCACCTGAGGTTCCTGCTTTGCCATCATTTGCTCTACAAAAGGCAATGTCCACAACCATTCGAGATAACAATCAGGACTATTGGACAGGCACTGTTTATACCACAAACCGGAGGGTATGGGAATGGGATGACCACTTTAAAGAATATCTGAGAAAAATTAGGGCGATGGCTATTGATATGGAAACCGCAACCATCTTTTCAACAGCATTCTATAATGAAATACCAACTGGTGCCATTTTACTGGTGTCTGATCAGCCCATGATTGTCGATGGAATCAAGACCGAAGCCAGCGATAAAGTTGTTACTTCCAGCTATGTTGATTTACATTTAAAAATCGGTATCGAATCACTTAAGCAGTTAATCAACAATGGAATTACTGTTAAACATCTTAGATATTAATTCAATTGCTTTTAGTCAATAAAAACAAGAAAGCCTTCCTCGGTCAAGGAAGGCTTTCAATTTACCTTAAATCAAATTACTAGTTTAATCTTCCTTATCCTGAAGTGTAGAATAAAGCAGCTTGCGCGCATTCGCTTTTCGCAGCTCGATTTCGACATCGGATATAATGCCACGTTTGGCATCTTTATCCACTTTCAGTGATACTGTTAATTGATCACGCTCATTTTCAGCCAATTCACTTTTCTTTTCGTTGACCCAACGAACAATATCCTTGGGTTCAATAAAGACATCATCCGCTTGAATTTTGGGCTCCTTACCAAACAATGCAGGTTTTGTAGGCTCTCCAATATAGAGGTTAGCAACCAACGATTTTCTCATCAGTTTTCTAAGCTGAGTTGCTTTAGGAATAGACTGTTTTACTTCAATTGAAGTCTCACGCAATTCAGTTGTAACCATAAAGAAGAACAACAACATAAACACAACATCAGGCATTGACGATGTGGGTATCTCCTGCTTAACTTCGGTTTTTTTCTTAAACTTTGACATAGTATTAATTCTTAGTTACCTACTTTAGAAGGGTCAGCAATAGAAATATTTAATGGAATACCTGATCTTCCTTTTTCATAAATCACTTTATTTTCAGGAATTGACAAGTCAGAAGCAGCTTCTCTGAATTTTGCATTCGTTACACCTGCTTGTTCAGCATAAATGTCATAGTAGGCAGCCTGAATTATGTCCAAAAGTTGAATGAATCTCTTATGACTGGTTCCTCTGTCTGTTTTAAATGAAACGATTGCTTTTTCAGGGCTATCAGAACTCGATGGATCTCTTCCATTGTTTAACACAAATGCTTTAATTTCATCTTTAAGCATCCCTATATTTTCCCTCGGCTCA
>JAHEMS010000256.1:0-370 GCA_024643595.1 Bacteroidota bacterium | reverse complement strand
GGATTTTAAACATATTTCGCTCCTGGATCTTTACATCTTCCGGTGGCGTAGCTTCCGGAGGAGGAGGAAGCGCAATACTCAAACCCGAATTGTTAGGCATCGTTGTCGTCACCAAGAAGAAGGTAAGCAACAAAAAGGCGATGTCTGCCATTGATGAGTTTGGTATGCTTGGTGTTGCACGTGCCATTATTTAAGCGATTTATTGATTTCTGAAAAAACTATTCCTACAGAAGCAATGACAAAAACTGTGTAAAATAACATAAGACCTGCTCCTATCATTTGAGATCCCGCTTCAGTTGTACCCATCGCTGCAGCTTTGGTGGAAACCTCAGAACCAGAAATAGAATATGTAATAATAAAGGCTACAGCT
>JAHEMS010000255.1 GCA_024643595.1 Bacteroidota bacterium | reverse complement strand
AACAATGCACAGTCGGCCAACCGCATTGGCTGGGACGCCCTTAGCAGTAACAGGAACCGATACGCGTTGGTTGAGAATCTCAATAACCCACAAATGGTTGAGTTGCGAAAAAATATTTATAAATACCATCGCCTGGCCCTTGATACGTTTGATAAAACGCCTGATCAGAGTCGAGAAATTATTTTAGAAATTCTGAAAAACGTAAAGAAAGTATGGACCATCTATCCCAGCAGTATACTTGTTATTTCATTTTTTGATTCCAAGGCAACAGAATTGGTGAACATATTCTCCGATGGAAGTCTTTCCGTACGCAGAGAAGCTTACGATATCCTTACGGCTATTGACCCGAAGCGAAACATTTATCAAAAAATCATTTCTAACTAGGTAATTTCTTTACGCCTTGTTCTTAATTTAACATCTTATTAAGATCCTGATGCTTACCCATCTGCTCATAAAGAACTATGCGTTAATAAAGCACCTGGAGTTATCTCCTTCTCCCAGGCTTAATGTCATCACTGGCGAAACCGGAGCCGGCAAGTCGATTATGCTGGGTGCAATAGGACTGTTGCTTGGTAACCGGGCCGACTCCAAATCGCTATGGGACGAGAATGAGAAATGCATTACTGAAGGCACCTTTGATATATCGGCCTACCCATTGAAAACTCTTTTTGAATCCGAGGAATTAGATTACCAGGATCAGACTATTATTAGAAGGGAAATTAACCCCAATGGAAAAAGTCGTGCCTTCATCAACGATACACCAGTAACGCTGGAAGTAATGCGTAAGGTTGGCAATCGGTTAATGGATATTCATTCGCAACATGAAACCCTTGAGCTCGGTAATAAATCCTTTCAACTGGAACTGGTCGATTCTTTTGCATCCAATGGTAAAATGAAGGAAATCTATGCCCTGACGTGGAAACAATTCAACCGCGCGAGAGACGAATACAATGCCTTGCTGGCGGAATCCGATGCATTGAAAAAAGAATCTGATTTCATCCTTTTCCAACTGGATGAATTAGTGAAAGCCAATTTGCAGGAAGGAGAACTCGAACAACTTGAATCGGCCTTGAAAATCATGGAGCATGCCGAAGAAATCAAAACGATATTTAATTCCATACTGGATCAATTGGGAAGATCCGAAAATGCAGTGAACACCACGCTGGGCGCTGTTCGAGCGCAATTTCAATCTATTGCCAACTATTCAACGGAATATGAACAACTCTTGCACCGTTTCGAAAGTGCCCGTTTAGAACTAACCGATATTTTGGATGAATTGGAACAAGCCGAGGAAAGAATAGAATTTGATCCGCATCAGACCGAGATGACGAAAGATCGATTGAGTTTGCTGTACCAACTTCTGCAAAAGCATCGATTAAAGTCTGTTTCTCAACTTATTGAATTGCGTAATAGCCTGGAAGAAAAAGCGAGAAAGACTCAAAACCTGGATCAATTGGTTGTGCAGTCAAAAGCCATATTGACTCAACTGGAAGCGGAGCTAAAACAATCGGCAGAAGCGTTAAGTAAATCCAGGCAAAAGATCTTCAAGCCCCTGTCCGCTCATCTTACTTCGCTACTGAAGGAACTGGGCATGCCGGATACGTTACTGGTAGTTGATCATAGCATAATATCCCCTGGACCCCGGGGAACAGACAGTATTGAATTACTTTTCAGCGCTAACAAAGGCATTTCACCAAGGCCATTAGCCCAGGTAGCGTCAGGAGGAGAGTTTTCAAGGCTTATGTTCAGCATTAAATATGTAATGGCAGAAAAGACTTCTCTTCCAACTTTGATTTTAGACGAAATTGATAGTGGAGTATCCGGAGAAATCGCGATACGACTTGGCAACCGGATGAAGGAAATGTCCGAAAATCATCAGGTAATATCCATCAGTCACCTACCCCAAATTGCATCCAAAGCAGATACTCACTTCTTTGTATTCAAGGATAATACATCCTCTCGCACCATATCTTCGATTAAAGAGCTTTCGCCAGAAGAGCGCATTGCAGAGATTGCTCAGATGATCGGAGGAGCAAATCCATCCATCAAGGCGCTCGAAAATGCAAGGGAAATGCTACAGGTACAGGCCTAAGTAATAGGGTCCAAATACTTGAAAATTTATTTTATTTTACTATTTTGTGATGAATTGGTCAAAAAAATTACGTTTAGACCCATCAAAAGAACCTATTTTTCAAATTAATTCAGCTTGTATTATGAACATCTTTGTTGCCCGTTTGAACTTTAAAACAAGACGCGAAGAGCTCGAGGCAGCTTTTGCAAAATTTGGAGAAGTTTCCTCCGCCAAGATTGTAAAAGATCGTGACACAGGAAGATCAAAAGGTTTTGGCTTTGTAGAAATGCCAAACGATGAGGATGCCAACAAGGCAATTGCCGCATTGAATGAAACTGAACTTGACGGTCGAACTATTGTAGTAAAACCGGCTAACCCAAAAGCACCTTCTGAGGGTGGACCATCACAAGAATAATAACCAAAACCATACCCCAAAAACCAGAATAGCGAGATTATTTCTCGCTATTTTCTTTTGCCACTTAACCTAACCCCTGTTGCAATGAAAAGGCTGAATCCCTACTTTGTTGCACCATTCTATGGAAGAAAATTCAGACGCTGGTTCAAGGGTAAAAATTGCCGGATTCCTGGCAGGCCCAATCGCCTTTTTATTGGTGAGTTCATTAATCAATCCTGATTTTATATCGCCTGGTGCCAACAAAGTGCTGGGGGTTGCCTCATGGATGATAATATGGTGGATTGCTGAGGCAGCACCAATCCCTATTACCGCTTTATTGCCATTAATCTTGTTCCCGTTTCTCGGGGTAATGAAAATGAGTGAGGCGGCAGCTCCTTATGCCAATCCCATCATCTTTCTTTTTATGGGTGGATTTATGATTGCCTTAGGGTTGGAAAAACACCGTCTTCATGAACGTATCGCATTGAATCTGATTCGCATCACCGGCACCTCCGGAAACGGAATAATCTTAGGATTTATGATTTCCACCGGATTTATTAGCATGTGGATCAGCAACACGGCCACGGCGATGATGATGTTGCCCATCGCTATTTCTGTCATTGAATTATTGAAAACCGAGAAAGGGAATACACCCAACTCCGAATCAAAAGGTGAACGTAATTTCGGGATTGGTTTAATGCTGGTCATTGCCTATGCGGCCAACATAGGAGGAGTGGCTACTATCATTGGTACGCCACCCAACGTGGTCTTTGTAGGTTTACTCAATCAATTCTATCATCAAAAAATATTATTCGGAACCTGGATGTTGGTTGGCATTCCGGTATGCGTAATTATTTTGACGTTCTGCTACTTCATCATTACGCGACTGATCTTCCCCAATAACCTGAAAAAAGTGCATGGCTCAGATACCCTGATACATAATAAGCTAAGGGAATTAGGGAAAATTAGAAAAGAAGAAAAATTAGTCATGATGATTTTCATGATCACGTCCTCACTCTGGATTTTTCAGCAACCCCTAAACTTACTGCTTGGAAAAGAAATGTTGAATGATACTAACATCGCCATGACGGGAGGATCGCTGATGTTTATTGTGCCCAGCAGCCTGAAAGAATTTAAGTTTCTCCTTCATTGGCGCGACACCGAAAGACTCTCATGGGGAATCCTGATATTATTCGGTGGTGGTTTATGCCTGGCGCAGGGTTTATCGAATGCAGGAATTATACAGGCTGTCGGTGCTGCCATAGCTGAACAAGGAAGTGCCGTCAATTGGTTGTTGCTTGGATTAATTACGGCCTCAATTTTTATTACCGAAGTAATGAGCAATGTCGCCCTGGTTCAGATTTTTATCCCGGTTGTGTTTGGCATTGCCGCTAACCTTGGGTTAAATCCCATCCTGTTAGGGATGCCGGTGGCTATGGGGGCAAGTATGGCGTTTATGTTTCCGGTAGCCACACCGCCTAATGCCATCGTTTTTTCCAGTGGGCAAATGAAAGTGAAAGACATGATGAAGGCGGGAGTGTTTCTTAACACCCTATCCATTCTGGTCATTTATCTTTGTGCACGCACACTCATGAAATGGGTATTTGCTTAACCAATTAAAAAACCCGGCATCCACCGGGTCTTATGGGAAAGTTACTCAGTCTTTCTTTTGCTTCTTCTCTTCGATGAAATAGGCCCAGCCTAATCCCATACCTCCAAAGATTAAGATCATCGAGAAGTAGGCCACTTCTTCCATGTTAAATGCACTATCCAGTCCATACCCGAGCAAAAGTCCAATGCCAGCGCCAATTAATAATAATGCCGCACGCAATGCCCCTGAAGAAGTTCGATCCTTTTTAAATAAATCAGGACTAAGACCTTTATCAATGATGGACATGCGCTCAATGTTATCATACTTTCGTATGAAAACTACCATGACAAATGCACCTAAGGTGATTATAATTGGCAACATAATGCCGAGTACCGGGATAATTATTCCTTCTTCATTCATAATCGTATTTATTAAATTTTGTCTCTATGACGCAGTCTTTTTACAACCGGTTACAGGTTGTTGTAAACAATTTCAAAAAAAATGCAGTCATTCATAAATACAAGCCGTCCTTATTATTGCTTCCTAATTATGTAACTTAGAAATGAAATTAAGCGTCAAAGGGCTGTGATTGATTCTGATCAGGAATATTTATTGATCGACCAGATTTTGGCAGGAGATCGAAATCGATATGCTACGCTGGTCGATAACTATAAAAGCTATGCTTATACCATCGCCATGCGGGTACTTGACAACAGATCCGATGCAGAAGAAGCTTCTCAGGATGCCTTTATCAAAGCATTCCACTATCTCAAAGGATTTAACCGCCAGGCTAAATTCAGCACCTGGCTTTACCGCATCGTGTTTAATACGGCCATCAGCTATAAGCGAAAAAGAAAACCTGATTTTCAAAGTATTGAGAACAGCATCATCGAGTACTCGGAATCTGCTGATCATAAAACGGAACAAGATGACAAGCAGGTGTTTATTATTAAGGCGATGGACAAGTTGAATGAAGCCGATCGTATGGCCATACAGTTATTCTATATTAAAGAGTTTACCATGGAAGAAGTAGCCGCGATGATGGGACAAAATATTAACACCGTAAAGGTGCGCATTCACCGGGCACGGCTGAGACTGGCTGATGAACTGAGGGGAATATTAAAACAAGAAGCATTAACTTTATAGGGATATGAATACGTTATCACCTGACAAAGACATGGAACTCATTCGTTACCTGGATGGCGAGTTAGAGATTCCGCGGAAAATAAAACTAGAGGAAGAAATTCTACAATCTGACCAATTAAAAAAACGATTGGAAGAGTTACAGCAGGTAAGAACACTTCTGATGTCCAGGTCAACCCTTGAAACTCCATCTAAGAATTTTACCCATAAAGTGATGGAAGGGCTGGATGCCCAACCGGTAAGCTCTTTAATTTCACCACGCAAAGGGCTCTTATTGTTAATGGGAATTATCATCGCCTCTGGCATAGCCATCATGTTATTAAGCAATGGTGTGTTTGATCAAACCACGACCTCGCTGATCGTAGATACTGCGCCCATTAATAACAAATGGATTTCGAATCCTTCCTTTTCGATTCCTTTCAATGGCAAGCTTCTGATCAATGGAATTATCTTTTTAAATCTTGGTTTAGCACTCGTATTGCTTGATCGCACCATTTTGCGTCCATTGTTTCAGAGACGGGCGTC
>JAHEMS010000254.1 GCA_024643595.1 Bacteroidota bacterium | reverse complement strand
CTAAAAAAGATAGGATTGACTGGATTATAAATTTTATCTCTAAAAATATTTTTTTTAGGAAATAAATCCCGATTATAATTTGAAATAAAGATTACATTTTTAAACCGTGGGAAAACGTTTCGCTCTACAAATCCTTTGAATAAACTCTGAAGTTTATCACGAAATCGCATCGCGTATTTATGCTCCTCACTAATAATCCCGTGCTGAGTTAGTACTATTCTATCTTTGGAATAATGGATGAAGCGAAGGATGTGCGGTGAGACTTCCTGTATATGGATTACATCAGGCTTTAGGCGATCGATAATTTTATTCAGGTTTTTTCTATTTACAAAATAATCTATCAATCTAAATGGAACTGTATATGGCAAGTAATGAATTTTTATAGTTGGGGAATATTGATTTGTTACCATTTCTTTGATTTCCATATTGAATGAAACAAATTCCATATCAACATCCTCCATCTTACTGAAGCTGGAAAGAAGATTTAAAATTACAGCAACAACTCCACCATCAATCTTTTCAATTTCCAGCGGTAACAATCCTACCATCAGCACTTTTATTCTACTCATGGCTTTTCAAAATTTCTTTCAGTTGCATTAATGTATTCTTGCTGGAATGAATTAAACATGGAATCCATACTAAACTTTTCCTTTACAATTTGAAAACCCCTTTCGCCCATAATTTTCCTTTCAGATTCATTGTTGATTAAGTAATTCATTTTATCAACCAATTGCTCAACACTAAAAGCATCAATCAAAAAGCCAGAAATTTTATCCTCCACCAGCTCAACAGAGCCACCGAAGTTGGTTGTAATGACTGGCTTATTAACGGCCATAAACTCCAGTAGTGCATTGGATATACCTTCTCCATGAAATTTTACATTGGTCGTCAAAACACCTATATCGCATATATTCATAATCGATTCCACCTTGCTTTGACGTCCCAGAAATAAAATATTCTCCTTCAGATTCTCCGGGACCATTTTTTTATAAGCGCTGTCATCGCCATCTCCAATGCAGAGGAAAGTAATATCTTCATTCTTGGTAAGCATCTGCATGGCTGCCTTGATATAGGTGTCATAATCTTTATATTCAAGAAAAGAGGCAACCATTCCTACGACAAAGGTCGTTTTGATATTAAAGCGAAAACGAACAACGTCAGCATCTTCTAAGTCTTTTGTTCGATCAAATGTAAATCCATTATATATTACCCGGCTTTTATCCATAGGGGCATCATAAGCTTTCAAGCCTGCAAACGTGTTCGCTATTACCCGGTCTGAATATCTAAATACGATTCCCTTGCCAAGCAGTTTCTTATTTTGTGTTGCGTCAACGATCTCATTATTAATGAGCGGGATTTTTAACATAATTTTTGCAGGCACCGCATAAACAGCAACCATATGACCCCATACGTGAATAATATTAGGTTTAAATCGTTTGGCTATTCTGTAGAATTTAAAAAACAAAAGAGGATCCTTTTTGGTCCATTTGCGCTCGATAAGATGAATGGGTATATCAAGGTCATAAATCTCCTGGTAATGGATGATGTTCTTGGTGATCACTAACTCAATCTGGTAATCTCCATGTCTTTTCAGATACTTAAAAAGCTCTATTATTCTTCTTTCCTTTCCGCCTGCTCGTAAATTTTCCGTAAAAAAAAGAATCTTCATTTTGTGGACGAGAGTCATTGATCAAGTTACAATTAGATAAGAAAATGCAATTAATTTATAAATTACAACTCAATCAAGATGCCTGGATCGTTTTGGATAAATATATAGTTAAGCTGCAAATTAAGATTAAAAATTGTTACGCATAGGAATTCTTCTGGATACCGAAGAGGTTTCCGCCTGGATAGCTGATTTTGTTGACGATATCATTCAACATAAGCAACTTCAACTGGCAGTTGTTGTAATCCCTGAACAACCCTATCGTGAAAATTTGAGTTTTGCATATACATTCTTCAGTAGAATCGGCAATGCACTATTACCAGGTAAGCCTAACTTATCTAAAATCGTCAAGCTAGCAATATCTGATGATGCACGCATAGTTAAAATCAATACTCCCAATTATGATCGTAATTCCTCCTCGCCGGCAGACTTAACGGACATAATAAATACAGGGCCAGATGTCCTCCTCTATTTCGGAAACAGGTCCATTAGCGGAGATTTCTTAAGTCTTGCCAAACACGGAGTTTGGTGCCTCCATACTGGCGATGGATTACCATTGGGAAATAAAACTGCAGGATTCAGGGAGTGGTATTACAAAACACCAATGACCCAAATATCTGTCATGAAACTTAGCAGTCAATCAAAAGAGCATGATTGCATAACGAGTTCAGTGACCAAGACCGAATACCTTTCCTTAAGCAGAAATCAAACTGCCCTTTTTTCAAAAGGAATAAACTTGCTGATCCAAACATTAGAAAGTTACGCTTCTGGAACTAAACCCGCCCCCACTGAAAATCCGCGGTTAGTCGAACACGCACATGCTACGCCCGGACTTTGGGTTTCGCTAATCGCGTTCGGAAAGTTGCTATCGAGACTCCTGACAAAATATATAACCAAATTATTATATATTGAACAATGGGTTTTGTTTTATTCATTTTCTTCGCAAGCCTATCCAAGTTTAAGTTTTCATAATTTTAAAGCATTAGTTCCTCCTAAAAATTCTATTTGGGCTGATCCATTTGTTGTTGATCATAACGACCAACTATACTTATTTATCGAGGAATTACATACAAAAACCAATAAGGGACATATTAGTTGCCTTACCTTAGATAACCACGGTGAGATCAAAAGCTCAGTGGTTATTATTGATCGTCCTTACCATCTATCTTATCCCTTTATTTTTCAAAATGAAGGGATATGGTATATGATTCCGGAATCCGCAGACAACTTAACTGTCGATCTTTTTGAGTGCGAAGAATTTCCTGCAAAATGGAAGTTTAAAAAAACATTGCTCTCCGAGATACGAGCCTTTGATTCGACTATTCATTATCATGAAGGCAAGTACTGGCTGTTTTGCACCGTACAAAAAAGACCAGGAGGGTCAACCAATGATGATTTATATCTTTATTATACGGAGGATTTTATTAATGGACAATGGCATTCGCATGTGGCAAATCCTGTGATTTCTAACCCGGAAAGCGCAAGACCGGCTGGAAAAATATTTTATGACAAAAATACTTTATATCGTCCATCTCAGATCTGCGTTCCTCGATATGGTTACGGCCTCTCCTTAAACCGCATTGATCTACTGAACGAAACATGTTATTCAGAAACCAATGTCAACCAAGTTATTCCAAACTGGAGGAGAAAACTTTGCAGTACGCATACGCTCAATTTTACAGGCAATTTTACCATCATTGATGGTCAAATAAGAAGATTCAGATATTTTTAAATTTAGTAATGTTATTTCTTAGACATGAATTTCACATGCGGTGTCTCTGAATTATACATAAATGGCTTAGGCTTAGGAACATTTATATTACTTATCTGTATCCCTTTGGGCTTTCGTTCTTTCATGAGCTTTTTTTCAATTTTGTCTTCGGCCATTTTATTTCTATACAATCCTAATATTCCGCCCATGTATGTGTAAGATATTATATTGAATGTAATCGTTAGCATACCTCCCGATATCAGCAAAAACAGGTGAGAAAAATACATTCCGAAAAATGCGCCTATTAGCAATTTTTCATTTTGATGATCCAGTTTGGCCTTCATCATGAATGATTTGTAGAATAAGTTGCCATAAAATGACAATAACAAAATTAATCCTATTATACCCGATCCGTGTAATATCACATTTAAATCAAGGTGAAGAGGCCGCTCTCCATGAGTACCGCCATCATAATGACCAGGTGAATCAAACAAATATTTACCAAACAGTAAAAGCTTAATATCAGGGCTTAATATTCTTTCATCCCAAACTGCTATTGATTCCTCTAATCTTGTTTCCTCCTGAAGATTTTTAACGCCCCGTTCATTAAAAACATTGGATCTTGCCGCGACTTGTTTCAAGAGCATGTCCTGATATAAAGGGAATGCTGCAATTAAGAGAATAATAACCAAAATGGCCCTCAACACAATTTTTGATAATTGATCTCTGAAAATGTACGTGTAAACAAGTGAACTAATGATAATAAATATTACAGAAGTGCGTCTTACGGAGAGAACTAAAATCACCAAGGTACAAAGGCCAAGAAGGGCCAGTGCATTTTTTGCAGCTTTCCCTTTAATATCCGTATATACAATAGGAAGAATGATTAACAGAAATGATCCGGTGTATATCGAGTTAAAACTAAATCGGCCAACACTAAATCCACTATCTCCCCCGTATTGATTTTCCCCAATACCTAGAAATGAAAAAATGACAATACTGATAACGAATAAGACATTCGTGATCATTAACCTTTTATTGAATTCCTTTATATGATCGTAGGTAGAAGTTAAGGCAAATCCCAATGGCAAGAGCATTTTGCAATCAAACGCCCTAACCCAGTCACTGTATTCCTTAAACTCTACGTTATTTATCATAAGCACCAGGAGCAGATAAATCATAAACAGAAAAAGAGCAGGAATGAATTTAAAGCCAATAGAGAAATACTTAATGTTCAAATAAAGTAGAATAAGAAAAAATGAATAATTTCTAAGGCCCATGACTCCCGATAATCCAGGGAAAAAACTCTGGAATATCTCAAAGACTATACTTATAACCGGCAGCGTATAAATGAGATTTCTTTCAAACCTGACCATCTTCTACTCCATATAAATGCATAATACTTAATTTGGATTAATTCTGAATTTCAAAAATAACAAAACGTGAAAAATACTAATAATTACCACTGCAATGGCCATGCCCACGCCCTCGTAAAAATGGATAAAAAGTGGAACAAGTAATACGTTGGCAATGAATGTATACTTTACCACAGCAAGGTATTGTATTTTTCTGCCTTGATTTATAAAAATCTGGGAGAAAAAGGGTGCGTAGGGAACAATTATTATTTTAAAAACGAGAATGCTATAGATGATATATATTTCCTGACTAAAGGAACCGTTTACAAAAGTGATTGCCCAACGACCGAAAATGACAGCGCCTATAAATAAACACAGCGTCACAATCAAATAACCCAGGCTTACCCGCTTGATCAGCTTATAAAATTTTTCAACCTGATCATGATATAATTTAGACATGTATGGGTAAAGGGCTCTGTTGGCTGGATAAAGCAGCGAGACAACAGCCTCAATGATTTTAGCCGCTACCGAATAGTAGCCAACGATTATATTGTTTGTAAATAAGCCTAACAGGAAAATGTTGGTCGTCGTATATATGTTTACATAAATTCTTGAAATAAAAATATGCCATCCGTCTTTTAAGTGCTCAATCAAATTTTCTTGGGACTGAAATTTAAAAGAAATACCAAAACTATATTTGATTTGGAAAATCGCAACCAGGCCTACCACGACAAAACCCAGCGAAGTAAAAATAGGAACCAGCAAGTAATCCTCTTCCTTCTTCACAAAAATGAAAATAGCTACGGTAAAAATAGTCTTTGCTAAAATATTGAGATAAGTTGTGATTTTCATCCTTTCCATTCCTTGAAAGAACCAAACAGGATATAAGCTCTTCCCAATCACTCTGCCAAAAGTGAAAAAATAAATGAGGAAAAATTCCGAAAACTTATTAAAACTGAAGACAATAATGGTGAGGATTACAAAAGAGACAATGGTTAAAATTGCCTTC
>JAHEMS010000253.1 GCA_024643595.1 Bacteroidota bacterium | reverse complement strand
GTGATCGTTACTGGACTTTCACGCTTAGGCAAGACCGCTTTATGGGCTGGGGCTAATGATCAACGCTTTGCAATGGTTGTTTCCAATGATTCTGGAGAAGGAGGTGCAGCGTTGTCAAAAAGAATTTACGGCGAAACCATTGAACTGATCAACAGGGTGAACCCGCATTGGTTTATTGATAAATATAAGACCTACAACTTTGCCGTGGATAAGTTGCCCGTGGATCATCACATGTTAGTGGCATTGGCCGCCCCTCGCCCGGTTTATATAGCCAGTGCAATAGAGGATATGCCGGCTGACCCTAAGGGAGAATTTTTGAGTGGTAAATTTGCCAGTCCAGTGTATGCACTCTATGGCAAAACCGGTGTGGGCGTTGAAAATCAACCCGCTGTTGATACGCCAGTCGGTGGATCAATAGGCTATCATGTTAGAAGCGGTGGACATGACATCCTGATTTATGACTGGAAACAGTTTATCTTGTTTGCTAACAGGCATTTAAACGACTAAGATAAATTTAAGAGAGTAGTATTATGATATAAGTAATAACTATCATCGAAGGTTGGTAAATCAACAGTACTATAATATGCAACAAATTTCAAGGCTCCAAGCCGATATCCCTACTCGTGATGTATTTAAAAACATTACCCAAGCTTGAAAAACCAGATGATATATTTTATTCTTTAACCAATCTCATGTAATTCACCTTCTCTAATTGACTTACTTTAAAAATGTAAACCCCTTTTGCGAGGTGCTCAACATTAAGCTGGAATTGCATTGCCTTATGCTGGGTTGAATATAGCATAAGCCCTTTGGTATCCACTATTTCAACAAGCACATCGTGTTGTATATCAAATGAGGATAAATCCACACCAATATCTTGGGTTGCAGGATTGGGATAAACACTCGCAAAGGTATTCCTAATCTCATTTACTGCTGTAATAATTTTAGCTGTTTCATCTGATGGTTCGCTGGAACAACCCTCTAGTGTGGCAATGACTCGATATACTCCATCTTCTGAAATAGCAAGATTGACATTAGTTTGACCAGGAAGCAGTGACCCATTTTTATACCATTGATTACCAGCGGCAGCACTTGACGTTAATACGGTGTTCAAAGCGTTACCACTTATTGTTATTACCGGTTTAGTTGGGTTGATACAAAATGAATTTGAAATGATTGGGGCAGTCTGGTAGAACGAATCCCCGGACTGAATGGCATCAATGGTTACGTTTCCTGCACTTAAAATTGATACCTGATTGCCTGTTATTGAAATGTGGTTTGAGCCGCTTGTAAACGAGACTGGCAAACCTGAAGATGACGTGGCGTTCAGATTGAATGATGACCCTGTAACTAATCGATCTGACAAAGGTTCGAACAAGATCACCTGATCATCTTTGTCGATCACAAGGATGCGCTCCATCCTTACAGGTAGGAAGTTAGTATTTCCCGAGACTCGGGCTGTGATGGTCACTTGTCCAACCCCTTTAATAATTACTTCATTACCAGTGATTGATACAATATTCTTATCGCTACTTTCAAACACAATCGGCAATCCAGAACTGCAACTTGCAGCAAGATTAAAGGGTGGATCGTTGTATTGTTTTTTTGCAATCGCATCAAATGATATTATCTGTTCGGTTTTTTTGAAAAACAGATTATTGGGAGCCGATCCATTGGTTCCATTGAACTCAAGGATTTTCTTGAAATCCGATCCATCTGTGAGCATCTGGTATAGTAATCCCTGGTTATATTGGCCTCCTGATTCAGTGGTCCCAATTAGGTAACCGTCAACGCTTTGAATCAGATCCAGTGGAATGATTCCGGTATCCATAGCGAAGTCGCGAACTTTGTTATAATCAGCCCCATCGTTACTGATCGTAAACGATGACCCAGCATTGTTGACTCCCCCACCCGCTGTAATAACACAAAGACTTCCATCATTCAGTTCGATGATTTTTTTTGGTGAAGACCCTGATGTAGTTGACAAAAGATCGAACACTTTTGCGTACTGTCCACCTGCATTCAATTTAAAAATAGTACCATCATTGTTTGTTCCTCCCTCATGAGTCATTCCAATAATTTCTCCCTGGCCCGTGAAGAGCAAATTTCCAATAGGTCTGCTTCCTCCCGTACCTCCTGGCACATCAGCGACTTTCGTAAAGCCTGTGCCATCGATTTTTATCTTGAAGATAATTCCACTATTAAATGTGCCTCCGGTATTTGTGGCTCCGTAGATCATTCCTCCTGGGATTTCAAGAAGATTTGTGGGTGAACTACCTTTCGTAGCGTTATTGTCAAACTCTACAATTCTTTGAAATCCTGTGCCATCAGTATTATATCGAAACAAAAAGTAGTTGAACGTAAAGACTCCTTCTCTGCCAATTCCCCAGATGCCTCCGTCCGTGGCCGTAATTAGTTTATTAACAAATACAAAGTTCCCACCAATGTCTGCCAGTTTCTCATAGAGACTGCCGTTATTCGTTGTCTTAAAAATTGCACCATTCCCAAGTGGCCCACCACTTGAGCCAACGCCAACGTAACTATCACCACTTAAGTCAGGTGTTAATACTTCCGGAGTCCCTTCAGGCTGAGGGAACTCTTTTACGAGGGAATAAGTCCCATTTGAGGTAATTGAAAAGACAACGCCGGTATTGGAAGCTCCACCTAATGAGGTCATGCCAAAAAAGATTCCAGGCTGGGCTTCAAGGAGTGGTCCAAAAACAGGATTGGCTCCATTGGCTCCATTAAAGTCAAGCAGCTTTGTAAACCCGGTTCCATCAATTTTAATTTTAAAGACTGTACCCAAGTTTGATGAGCCCCCCTGATTCGCCATGCCATATAGGTAATTGTCAGAAATGGATTGAACCAAACTGCTTACGGAATTACCTCCTGAATTAGTCCCATTAAAGTCAAAAAGTTTAACAAAGCCAGTGCCATCGGCATTTACTGAAAAGATGGTTCCTTTATCATTAGTACCACCTGATTGCGTTAATCCAACGAGTTTACCATTGCTTCCCTTAATCAAATTAGCACCTGGATTGCTGCCTTTGCTCGGACCATCAAAATCCACCAACTTGGTATAATTCGTTCCATCGGTTTTTACTTTAAAGAGAATAACTTTATTTGAACTACCTCCATTGGAAGTTAAGCCATAGAGATATTGATCGGCTCTCTGGATTAGGTCACCTCTTGGATAAGAACCTTTTGTTGCTCCATCAAATTCAAGAAGTATGGTGAACCCGCTCCCATCTGGCTTTATTTTGAATAAATTTCCAACACCAAACGCCCCCCCTTCTTTGGTCATTCCATATAAATCTCCATCAGATGCCTGGATTAGCCCTCCCAACGGGTGCAACCCCTGTGTTCCTTGAAATTCACGGAGCGCGGAAAAGCCGGAACCATCTTTATTTACCTTAAAGACTATACCTGAATTAAATGCACCTCCATCGAAAGTCATTCCGTATAAAACACCATTTGAACCTTCGACCATGTTGCCAAAAGGTCTTTGACCGTCGGTAAATTGAAAATTGTGCACCACAGAATAACCGGTTCCATCGGCATTCATAGAGAACACGACACCATTTGCTGGTGTCCCACCTGCCATTATTGTTCCGGCAAGTTTACCATTGGTTGTTTTTATCAATCCTGATTGAGGTGAGTTATTGGCATTCGCTTTAAAGTTCGTCTGAATAACATGATCAGAGCCATTTGTATTAACCGAAAAAATTGTTCCCCGGCCATTACCTCCACTTCGAGTGGCCCCTACAAGCGGATAGGTGTTTCCCAGTGCTGTCACGGGAAATGTTTGTATAATATCCGGTGCCGCTAGATAATTGGAGTTCCCGGACTGTGAAGCAATGATAGAAGCTGTCCCAGCACCAACAATAGTAACCTTATTACCCGTAACTCTTGCGATTGGTTTTCGCCCACTACTAAAAGTTACAGGCAAGCCGGATGATGCAGACGCTGTTACACCAAAAGGTGAATCACCAAATTTCTTGGAAGCTATTGGGCTAAAAGTGATGTATTGGGTAGCCTTTTTAATGATAAGGATTTGTTCAACTAACTGTGGGTGATAATTCTTATCCCCTCCCTGAAGCGCGGTGATAACTACTGTACCCGCACCAATTATGGATAACATATTACCTTCTATGGTGGCGATACTATCGTATTGACTGATGAATGTTACCTGCAGGTTGCTACTTGCAGCAGCTATAAGATTGAATGGTAAATCTCCATACGTCTTTGAACCAATGGTTATAAAATTTATTGATTGTGTTGCTTTATTGATCGTTAACGTTTGCGTTACATTCATAGCAGCTAAGTAATTTTTGTCGCCCGGCTGTGACGCAGTGATAACTACAGAACCCGCTCCTTCTATCGTTACCTGATTACCCAGAATTGAAACTATCGATGGATCGCTGCTCTCATACGTAATGGGCAAGCCAGAATACGAATAGGCGTTTAAAGTAAATGAAGGGTTTCCATATGTCTTGTTGCTGAGCGAACTAAAAACAATCACCTGATTTGCTTTATTAACCAATAACGTCTGGGATACTGTGGCGGGATTATAATTAATATTTCCGGACTGTGTGGCACTGATCAGGCATTCGCCTGCCCCCATGGTAAATAGCAGACTTCCATTTATCGCGGCAACGTTTGTATCGCTACTGGTGAATGTAATGGGTAGACCTGATGTGGCGGACGCGGTCATCAAAATTTGAGGGTCTCCAAAGGCCATAGAAGGCAGCTGTTGAAACGTAATAACCTGGTCTGCCTTTGATATCACCAGGATTTGTTTAACATCAGTTGCCGCATTATAGCTATTATCTCCGGCCTGGCTGGCAATAATTTCAATAGTACCTGCATTCTTAATGGTAACTTTCGTACCCGAAATTGAAGCAATGAGAGAATTACTACTTGTAAATGAAACAGGTAACCCGGAAGTTGATGTTGCAATAAGATCAAATGGGGCATCCCCATAGATTTTATTTGCCAGTGCGGTAAATGAGATTTGTTGATTAACTTTTTGCGCCTGGGCAACATAAGTACAACAAAGAACGAACAACAGAGAAACTAAATGCTTCATTGGCAGAGGGTAGTGGTTTTTTAAATGTACAAATTGCAGTCAGATACTGTCAATCATTTGCTGAACACTGGTAATATTTATTTTTAACAACGGATCATAAGAATCCTCTTTTTTACATAAAGTGAATAATTCATACATAGACCTTACGTTATAATCGCTTAGGTACGATTTTGTCCTTTTACTGTCTCTTGAATGGTGAGGTAACCTTGAGCATTTTTGTTACCAATCTGAAACATCCCGTTCAAACGTAAGAGATAGCGGTTTTAATGAACCTGTCATCAGCAAATCTAAAGGCTCATGATGGGGCAGATCATTTCCGAAACTTCCTGCCCTGGAGGTTGGTCAAATGGTTTCCCAATATTCAGAAATTGATTCTATCTGAGGACCTTAATCTTATTCTACAGGAAATTGTCCTATATTTTTGATTCGGTAAAAAAGCAAAAAGTCCCTGCAATACATTGTATTACAGGGACTTATAAGCGTTTTTCAAGAGCCCCCTGCCGGAATCGAACCAGCGACCTACTGATTACAAGTCAGTTCAGGTAGCTTCTTTTGGTTTCCCTCTCTTGTTAAATATTCGTTTTTAGGCCAATTACGAACATATAGTTTCCTTTTCCTTCTTTTACTTGTTGATTATACAGCCATTTGTATGTATATTGT
>JAHEMS010000252.1 GCA_024643595.1 Bacteroidota bacterium | reverse complement strand
ATGTATAGCTTATTGGAAGTTCGTAACCTGCCAACCCTGAAAGCGCATCATTAAAATAAGACATATGGCTATGAATACCGCAGTAAAAACCGTCGATGATTATATGAACGCCTTACCCGGGGAGGTCAGGGAAGTATTGCAAAAACTTCGCAGCGCAATAAAATCGGTGGCACCAAAAGCTGAAGAGGTGATTAGTTATGGAATGCCAGCGTACAAGTATTATGGCATGCTGGTTTATTTCGCGGCCTTCAAAAATCATTGCAGTTTATTTCCGGGCAGCTCACAGATAGTTAAAATGTACGACGAACTAAAGGCTTACAAAACATCGAAGGGGACCATTCAATTTACGCTTGAAAAACCATTGCCGGTGTCGCTGGTCAAAAAAATCGTGAAGTCACGAATGGAGGAAAATAAAACGAGGCATGCTGCCAAACAAATCCTCCAACCAGTAAAGAAAAAAGCAAAGGTTGCTGACAAGAAAACTGATCCTGTTTTATTGAAAGAAGCACAGCAGGTTATTGCCTACATGGCCAGGCTTAAAGGGAAGCAATTTGAAGAAGTAGACGCTGTTCGTAAATTAATAAGGAAGTCCAGTAAAAAACTCCAGGAAAGGATCAAGTGGAATGCTCCCAGTTATTATTATAAAGAGGATGTTGTCACATTCGGTCCTTATAAACCAGGAAAGTTATTGCTGGTTTTTCACCACCCTGCCGTGGTGAAGGTAAAATCAGAATTGCTACAGGGAGACTACAAAGACAGGCGCCTGGTGTATTTTAAAGATGCTAAGGAAGCGGAGAAGAATAAGAAAGAGCTGGCTAGAATAGTAAATGAAATTTTGAAACAAATCGCATGACCGTATAACCCCATTTATAATGCAAAAGATTACTCCATTTCTCTGGTTTAATGATAATGCCGAGGAAGCTGCAAAATTTTACATTTCAATTTTTAAGAATTCCAGTATTGTGAGAACGATGCCAGGCCCAAACGGAAAGGTTATGGGAATTTCATTCTTATTGGACGGACAGGAGTTTCAAGCATTGAATGGTGGGCCTCAATTTAAATTCACCGAAGCGATTTCGTTATTTGTGAACGCGGAAACGCAACATGAAATTGATGATTTGTGGGATAAACTATCAGAAGGAGGAGAACAGTCGAGATGTGGCTGGCTCAAAGATAAATTTGGATTGTCCTGGCAGGTCGTTCCACCTCACTTAGGTAAATTATTAGGAGATAAAGACCCATTGAAATCACAGCGGGTATTGGCAGCGATGATGAAAATGGATAAGATTATTATCCAAGACCTGGTAGACGCCTATCATCAGATTTAACGCGTGGCTGGCATCGCTGGTGGCGAAGGGTAAACTTTCTCATTTGAAAGAAAGGAGATGTAAGCAAGTTGAGATCACTTTTCTCAAATACCTTATTTTTGCAACTTGTTACGGAAATTGAAATGACTGGTAAACTCAAAGTGTTATTTAAAGGATGGAGGTGGAGGAGTAATATCTATGTGGCCTTATTACTAAGCTTATTACTGGTCATGGGTCTTTATTCGTTCAGCCGGATAGGATTTTACCTTTTCAATATCGGTTTTTTCCCTGACATGACGATTCCTCGCTTTTCACGGATTATGCTGGGCGGACTTAAGTTTGATCTTGCTGCTATTCTGTATTCCAACTCACTATTCATTCTCTTGCTGATCATTCCTCTGGCAATTCGTTTTAAATCCGGTTATCAGGCATTCCTCAAATGGATATTCTTTTTTTTTAATGGGATAGCGCTTGCGGTAAACACAGCTGATTTTATTTATTATCGATTCACTTTGCGAAGAACCACTGTCAGCGTATTAGCTCAATTTGAAAATGAAAAGAATAAGGGGTTGCTATTTCTTCAGTTTTTATGGGACTACTGGTATGCTGTTATTTTCTGGCTGGTGTTAGTGTGGCTTTTAGGGCAGGGATATAAGCGTATCAAAATGGAGGGACCACAATTGAAAAATCAATGGTCATTTTATCTTTCTTCTATCGCGATGTTTCCACTCATCATCTATTTATTTATCGGGGGTGTGCGCGGTGGATTTCTTCATAGCACCCGACCGATCACCTTAAGCAACGCAGCTGAGTTTGCCAAAGAGCCGAAAGACATTAACCTGGTGTTGAACACGCCCTTTGCGCTTATGCGCACGGCCAAGGCTAACGTTATTCAGAAGGTCAACTACTTTGAAGATGAAAAAGAGCTCGTCAGCGTTTTTAATCCATTAAAAGTACCGAAAGATACGGGTGCCTTTAAATATGATAATGTCGTAGTGATCATTGTTGAAAGTTATTCCAAAGAATTTGTGAGTGTATATAATCAATGGATGGAACCGGGGCGCTATCAGGGATATGCGCCATTTCTTGATTCCTTGATTGGCGTAAGCCGGGCTTATGAATATTCATTGGCCAACGGGAGAAAATCGATTGACGCCATGCCTTCGGTGATTTGCAGCATCCCCTCTATTGAAGTGCCTTACGTGCTTTCTCATTTTTCTGGAAACAAAATAAATAGCACAGCCAATTTATTAAAAGAGAAAGGATATTACTCCGCCTTTTTTCATGGCGCCCCCAATGGCTCGATGGGATTTAATGCGTTCGCCAACCTGTGTGGATTTGATGATTATTTCGGCAAAGATGAGTACAACAATAACGATGACTATGATCATATCTGGGGAATCTGGGATGATAAGTTCCTCCAGTATTTTGCCAATAAGATGAATACGTTTAAAGAACCTTTTTACACCACACTATTCACTGTTTCCTCGCACCATCCATATAAGCTGCCTAAGGAATTTGAAACTAAATTTAAAGGAGGTGACCGCGACATATATCGTACCATTGAATATACCGATTACTCATTGAAGAAGTTTTTTGAAACCGCTTCCCAAATGCCATGGTATAAGAACACGTTGTTTGTGTTCACCGCAGATCATGCTTCTGCAGAAATTGCGTATCCGGAATACAACACTCCCTGGGGCTATTTCTCTATTCCCATATTCTTTTATAAGCCAGGCAGTGATTGGCATGAGTTTAAACCAGCGATCGTTCAGCAAATTGACATCATGCCCACCATTCTTGGGTATCTGAATTATGATAAGCCTTACATCGCCTATGGACGGGATGCGTTTAAAAATGACGAAGAGCCTTTCGCGTTTAACTTTCTGGATCAGGTTTACCAATCGTTTCGGGGCAATTACCTGCTGCAATTTGATGGATCAAAATCAGTAGGATTGTATGACTTCCACAACGACCGACTCATGAAGAAAAATCTGGTGAACGAATTACCCGATACCGTTCGGCATATGGAATTGCATTTGAAGGGACTTATTCAACAATACAATAACCGCATGGTAGATGATGACCTGACCAGGGAGGGAAGTCAGCTGAAGAATTCGATCAACGGGAAGTAACCAGCGTTTTCAATGCGGTGGCGGTAATGCCAAGCTGGATTAACAACATGGAGGTGTTGGCCGTGCCGGTTTCAAAAGTTACATCGCCGGCGGGAGTGACTTTTACGGAATTGCGCACCACATAGGTTGCATCGTCTCCCCATAAATACAATACGCGTAATGTGAATCCAGGTGCATATGGTTTAATGGGGTTCGTATAAAAACCAAGACCGATTCCATAATTCAAGCTGGTGTTTTTGACATTATTGATCACATCAGGTTGGCTGTCATTGAAAATGAAATCAATAACGTCTTTGTCGATTTTTGTTTTGGTGTTGTACAGCTTTAGCCCCAGCAACCCGTCCGCGAAAGGGGTCAATTTTCCGTGTTGAAATTTAGGGCGTAATCGGGCTATCCCATTCCAGGTAAAAACATTGTAGGTGGTTTTTAGCGGAGGTGAAATGGTAGTGCCGGATTGCTTTTCCTGTCCATACTTGAAATAACCAAAGTCGATACCAATCAGGACCGGTGAGGGTTTGTTTTCAAGAAGTGGACTTATTACAACACCGGTTGCCAATCCGTAACCCAGGTTTCCCAGCTCGTTATTCATAGCTTCCCTAAATTCTTTGGAAGGCACTGCAACCAGGGAATTGAAATAAAAATTGATATACGAAAATTTAGCGGAATCATATTGCTGACTGTACGCCTTGATGAGGCAAGTGCTGGTGAACAGCAGTGCAATCAGAAATTTGATTTTCATTTCATGCCAGGTTATGATAAACGTTTTGTACATCATCATCCGCTTCCAGGGCGCTGACGCATTCCATCACCTCGTCTTGTTCGGCTTCACTTAATTCTTTGGTCGCGTTTGGTAGGTATTGTAATTCAGAGCTCTTCGGTTCAAGCCCTTTGTCTTCCAGGAATTTCTGCATACTACCAAACTCTGTGAATTTAGTGTACACAATGATTTCTTCTTCATCATGTTGGATATCTTCAGCGCCGGCATCAATCAAATCCAGCTCCATCTCATCCAGGTTTAAATTGGTTGGATCAAATTTAAAAATGCCCTTCCGTTCAAACATAAAAGCGACGGAACCAGAGTTGCCCATGCTGCCGCCATTTTTCGAAAAATGTAAACGAACATTAGCTACTGTTCGGGTTGGGTTGTCCGTGGCGCACTCCACCAGCACAGGAACGCCATGAGGTGCATATCCTTCATAGATCACCTCTTGAAAATCTTTTTCTTCTTTGCTTGAAGCTCTCTTGATAGCCGCCTCAACACGATCTTTCGGCATGTTTATCCCCTTCGCATTTTGGATGGCCATTCTTAGGCGAGGATTATTATCAGGATTGGGGCCTCCTTGCTTTACAGCAATGGCAATGTCCTTGCCAATGCGGGTGAAACCTTTCGCCATTTTATCAAAGCGGGCGAACATTTTGTGCTTTCTCTTTTCGAATATACGTCCCATACGATCAATTAAGATTTCAGGGTAAAATTAGAAAAAGACTTGAAGGAAGGCACATTTTTTTTAATAGCGTGTTTAATAAATGTGCTTATTCTCTGTTGAATGGCAACTATCTGTCCTATTAGAACATCCTATTGGCTCACCACTACCATAACGTGTAACATTTAATAGCCAGTTAAGTCTATACTATTAATAATCATAATCCTATGTTATACAACTACTTCAAGATTGCTTTTCGAAGCATTGTAAAGTTCAAGGGATTTACCATCATCAACCTGATTGGGCTTGCATTGGGTCTTACGGCAGGTATTTTAATCATGGTCTATGTTATGGATGAACTTTCATTCGATCGGTTTCATGACAAAGCGGATCGAATATATCGGGTGATCACCTCATTTCAAACGGCTGAGTCTGCTAGCAGCGGAGCGAATAGTACCAATGGATGGCCTGTTGGGAAAATTCTTGAAAAGGATTTCCCCGAGGTAGAAGCAGTACTCTATACCCGGAGCGCCAGTTATCTGCTGGTCAATAAAGAAGATAAACGTATTCGGGAGAATATCCATTACGCAACGCCAGAATTTTTCAGGATGTTTTCATTTCCATTGATATATGGAAATTCAGAAAAGGCATTACAAGAACCATATTCGGTCGTCATTTCCAGGGACATGGCATTAAAATATTTTGGAAGCACCGATGTGCTTAATAAAACATTGACCATGGCGGACACCATCAATATATTGATTACTGGGGTTATGGAAAACGTGCCGCACAATTCGCATATTCAAGCCGATATGATTCTTTCATTTAGTACTTATCAGAATATTGAATCATCATTCAGTTTTGAGGATGGGTGGGGAAACATAAAC
>JAHEMS010000251.1 GCA_024643595.1 Bacteroidota bacterium | reverse complement strand
TATTGCTCTACCTGGTCAACTGAGGGTGCTCCATTTGGGAAACTTACCAGTTCTACTGTATCGATAAGAGTAGCCCCATTTTTGAACTTCCATCTTTCCATACTTAGTCCGATCCCTGGATTAAAGCTGAACTTTGATCTACCGATTCTAACAGGGTATTGGTAATAAACATTGACTGTGCGGGAACCCCAAAATCCTTGTTTAAAAGTAGAGGGAGCATTTATACCCTGATTAAAGCCGAAATCAATTAAGAAAATGCCTGGCAGATTTGGTTTTGCCTTTTTCTGATCTGAAGTATTTTGTCCGAATACAACCGCTGCAAGCAGGATAAAGAGGACTGTGATCGCATTTTTCTTCATTCCATTCTTTAAAGTTAACGTACCATAACGGTACTGGAACCACCTTTATTTCAAATAAAAAACCTAACCCGTTTGAGTTAGGATTTAAAGTGGGCCCGGAGGGATTCAAACCCCCAACCTTCTGATCCGTAGTCAGATGCTCTATTCAGTTAAGCTACGGGCCCTAAAAAGGTCTGCAAATGTAGCTATAAAATGATTTT
Organism: Bacteroidota bacterium; assembly: GCA_024643595.1. GTDB lineage: Bacteria > Bacteroidota > Bacteroidia > Cytophagales > Cyclobacteriaceae > ELB16-189. The sequence goes on along the minus strand of JAHEMS010000251.1, from coordinate 5,205 downwards.
CACCAAAAAATTCTCATACCCTTGGCGAATTCATGGTCATCACTGAATAAGATCATCCACCCTTGTTTCTAACACTGAATACATCTTTGATGAATTGAATGGTATGAAAGTTGAGACATAACCATTAATAAGTTTGGCTTGAAGAGGCTGAGTCCTATGGAAAGACCTTTTAGACTGCACTATTTTGATGCGCAAAATCACCAGGTCTTCTCGTTCTTTTAAAGAATACCTGGTGATAGTATCGCTTGTGACAAATTACCTATTTTATTACTTCAGCCAATTCCATGGCATTGTGAATATTTTTATAAGGAACTGCGATGGCATTAAACTCAAAGGATTCATAGTATTCAATATTATCCGCCACCTCACCACCGATTACAATTTCGATTGAATCGTTATGATATTTTTTTAGGTGGTTGAATAAAAAAGTCATCGCATCGTGGCGATAATTGATGTGATCTTTTACCGAATTGTCTCTTCGGCTAATACCATGAGTAAACGAAGTCAGATCATTCACACCAATCATGAAATAGTTTACGCCAAGGTCGATAAATTCGTTAACCGTTAGTACAGCTGATGGAATCTCCAGCATCATACCTAATTTACCATTATAATTATACCCTTTTAGAATTTGCTGAGCTTCAATGATCTGTGATTTATCGTGCACAACAGGCAAGAGCAGATTTAAATTCTTATTTCTAGTCTGAACCTCCAGGAACATTTCTAATTCTTTTCTAAAAGTATCAACAAAGTGCAGCGACCGGCGCATTCCACGTAAGCCCATTAATGGATTTTCTTCATTAATAATTTTTTCAGTGCCTTCCAGCTTATTGGCGCGATAGGTGGGAGTATCGTCTGTTCGGTACCACACCGGCTTTTCCTGGAACAGTTCACAAATTGTTGAGAGGTACGCTCTGTTTTCTTCCATTCTATTAGGTATGGTGATGTATTGAGGATGATTGGTTTTTTCACTTTTAACCATACCAACACCGCCTACATTGTTGATTACAAATTGTTCTGGCACTTCTCTATCCAAGGCTAATCTGATTTCTGTTTTCATTTTATTTTTGTTTGTGGTTGCAGTTTATTAATAGTGCTGGAATGTTAATTTTTAAATGGATCATGTCCGTATATCGCAATTCGCTTGTCGGACTCAGTCTTTCTCATTAGCATCTGAAGGAATTTATTCACGACTGGTTTGATTCTTTTTTGATTAGCTTTTCGGGGCATAATTATTAGTATGTATTATTGGTTTATAAGCATTTCAATAGAAAATAATATGCCTGAAAGTGAAAAGGCTTAATTTCCCTCAAATAAGAGCTTTTTTGATAATCAAGAGTCTTATTTTGGGAATTTGTGGCTATTTACGAGAATGTAAATCAATCTATTAGGCCCTTATTTAGTTTGGGGATTGCCATTGATTGTAACAGATGTATTATTGGCTGTTTTATCTTGGTTTTGCTCCCATCGAGTGACTACAGCGAAAATCAATATTAAGGCAGCGATGATCAGAAAATAAGTAAATATTTTAATAATGACTTTTATCCTTTTCTCCTCTTCATGTTGTTTGAGGACAGATCCATAATTACGGAACCTCTCGCTGCCGCGTGTTGTAAAGCGTTGCTTTCGTAGACGGATTTCATGCTTACCCATCGTATTTCATTTTAAGGTTGAAATTGGTTCTCAGTTTATCCAATGCCCTGTAAGTGCGCATTTTCGCACCGCTTTCAGTTATATCCAGAATAAATGCTATTTCTCTAAAATCTTTGTCTTCGAAAAAGCGTAATTCAAGCACTTGAATCATTTCAGTTGGTAACTCATTCATATACTGGATCAATCGCTCAATCAATTCTTCATCCCAGTCATCACTGGTTTGTTCCATCAATTCGCGTACTTTTAATTCCTCAATACTGAAAATTATTTTTCCTCGATGTTTGCGATAATGTTTATTTACCTCATTACCTGCGACTTTATAAAGCCACGAAGAAAATGGGAATCCACGAAATTCATAGCGGGATAAATTATTCAGGGCATTCACAAAAGTTTGTGAGCACAGGTCACCGGCTAGTTCATCATCTCCCGTTTGCCGCAAAATATAATTGAAAATCTGATCAAAATATTTTTCATAGATATCACCAAATGCGTGAGGATCCTTTTTGGATTTCTCAATGATGTCGTGCTCTTTGCGGATTTCATCGTCCGTCATGTGTTTCGAATTGGGGACTTATTGACGACTTAATAATCCGAAGGATTTGTGAAAGTCACAAGTCAACACGAGAGTGATAGGACTCAACAATTGTTAAATTTAATTTTAGCAATTGGCACTACCATTCATCGTTATTTTGAAAGATTATAATTTATTAATTATTAGGAATCGGTCGGAATATCTGGGGAATTCAAAAAGGAAATTTGGATACTAATCCATCGAGTGCTAAAATCGGATAAACCGACCTGGTATATTTTGCTAATTGAGTTTTCCAGCTTTATGTACAAGTTAAAAAACACGTTGCCAAAAAAAAGCGCCCGATATGATTGATCGGACGCTCGTTTTCTTAGGTGCGAATCAGATTAGTGATTCGCTTTCTTTGCTTTCTTTTCAGCCCTCTTTTCTTTTAGCGTTTTAGTGGGCTTCTTCTTTTCGTCTTTCTTACGATCCATTCCTTTTGACATAGTAGTAAAGTTTTAATGATATAAAAGTAATAAAAAAATCATCGAGTTATAGAGGCTATTATTGCGGGAATACAACGATTAATTACACCATGATGGCCTGTATCCAAAATGTGCAAATGTTGTTTAGGTAAATATCGTAGCAGGAATTGCATATTTTGTATTGGGATCACCTTATCGTTCTTGCCTATAATTACGATGAGCTGGATGCCATGATCATTAATCATCGTGGCTATTTTTTTCATATCAAAATTAAGGTGACGGAATACTACCCACGAATAGTATACGCGCTCACGTTTTTCCTGCGTCTCCATTTGCAATTCCGTAAATCGAAGTAAATATTTATCCAGAAGATGAAGCGTTTTAAGAATGGATGTTATAAAGTAAAAGCGGCCGGGTTTTAGGATCATGCTTTTAAAAAATTTACGTGCCAATAATGTTTGGGTTGCAAGATTATACCAAAAGCTGGTTCTGATGCCGTCTGGAGCGAGAAGATAAACATATTCAATGTTTCTAGGAAATAGTTCCAGCGTCGCGAGCGCAAACTTGCAACCCATACTGAAGCCCAGCGCATTAAATTTATCGATCCCAGTCTCTCTTAGAAATCGCAAAATAATTTCCTTCCACATTTCTTTCTTCAGGGGTAATTCGCCGTGGTTCCATTGGCTATTTCCATGAAAGAAAAGATCAAAGGAATAGATAGTGTAATAAGTTGACAGGGCATCAGTCAGGGCTTTAAAGTTTTCGTGTTCCTGACCAAATCCAGGAAAGAGAAGCAATGATCTGTTTCCGTAACCGGTTTTTTGGAAATAGAGGGTAGAGTTATTAAAGCAAACCTGTGGCATGCATCAAATACTAAATGGATAAATATTCTTATTCAAGAGATAGCGCGACCAGTTCGCCCGGATGTCCGGGGGCCCCAACCGCTAACACAATATATTGTTTTCTATTGATCGAATACGTCATGGGTAAGCCGCATTGATTTGATGGCAATGCTAACTCTGAAATAATTTTACCGGTTAGTTTATCGTAAGATCTGATTTTATTGCCACCGCCACCATCTGACCCATATAATCCAGCACCTTCACCAGCAAATAAAAGGGTTTTAGTTACTAACATTCCTACGCGGTCAGGTAAACCAGTGCGAGGAATTTCAATTCCTTTTAATGCAGGATTATCTTTTATCCAATCTGGAGTATCCGCATTGGGTACCATCCATAGGTGATCACCTGAATTTAAATTAATTGCAGTAATTCTTCCATAGGGTGGCTTTACCAAAGGCAATCCAAAAGGTCCAATTCTGGAACTTTCTTCGTAAGCGATGTAATCCATATCTGACAATTCAGGAGCGGCCTCTAAGCTAATTGGTCTTAAAGCTGTACTCGAGGAAACATAAAGAATCCCAGTTTCAGGGTCAAGAACACCCCCCTGCCAGTTTGCACCACCTACCGCATCAGGAAGCATTAACGTGCCCAGATTATTTGGCGGATTATAAATACTCACTGGTGTATAAAGTGGTCCTTTTTTATATTGGCTTACAATTTTTAAGGCCTGTTTTTTTATTTCCGGAGTAAAGTCCACCAAAATATCATCCGAATAACCCTGCCTATCGAAAGCTGCTGGCTTTGTTGGAAAAGGCTGCGTAGGTGAAGTCCATTCTCCACTTACGTCACTTGGTGGTACTTGACGCTCTTCAATTGGCCAAACTGGTTTTCCTGTAACTCTATCAAACACATAAGCAAATGCTTGTTTTGTTACTTGAACTACTGCTTTAATTGGTTTCCCATCAACGTTTAAGTTTGCGAGAATAGGAGGTGCAGGCAAATCATAATCCCAAATATCATGATGAATCAACTGATAGTGCCACACTTTTTTGCCTGTTTTAGCATCTAAGCAAACCAGGCTCTGTGAAAACAAATTATTTCCCGGACGATGACCGCCATAGAAATCTCCTGTGGCGGCTTCCAATGGAAGATAAACATAACCTAATTCCGGATCGGCAGTAAGAGGTGCCCAGGCGCTGACATTGCCAGTATATTTCCAACTCTCTTGTTCCCAGGTTTCATTACCCTCTTCTCCTTCCTGTGGTATGGTATGAAAAATCCACAGCTGCTTACCTGTTATCACATCATAACCCATGATGTCTCCCCTCACTTGATTTTTGGAAACAGGCGCGAGGCCCACTGGAAAAGATGCACCCATAATGATAACATCGTTAACTATTATTGGTGGGGAAGTTGAACCCACCGTTGCCGTTAAAGGGTCAACCTTTGAACCTAGCCCTTTTTTTAAATCGACTACTCCATTATTTCCGAAATCAGTAATTAAATTTCCGGTTTTAGCATTTAGTGCGACCATCTGAAATCCCGCAGTAATGAAAATAATCCGGTCCTTTCCCTTTTCCGGAGACTGCCAATAGGCGACTCCTCTGCCTGAATTCTGCCTTGGCACGTATGCCTTGCGTGCCTCTTCGTCAAATCTAAATGTCCATAATGTTTCACCGGTCTCACCATCTATTGCCGCTACAGTTCTGCTCAG
>JAHEMS010000250.1 GCA_024643595.1 Bacteroidota bacterium | reverse complement strand
TGATCATGGTATACAATCGATCAAAGCCTTGAAGGCGGGTAAGCATGTAGCGTGCACTGTTCCCATGGCCACAACGGTAGAAGAGTGCGAAGAAATTGTACGGCTTACGAAAGAGAAAAATCTTACTTACATGATGATGGAGACCGTTGTCTATGCGCGCGAGTTTCTTTTTATGAAGGAATTGTATGAAAACGGTGAACTCGGGAAAGTTCAATTTATCAAAGCGAGCCACCAGCAAGATATGGACGGATGGCCTAACTACTGGCCGGGGTTGCCGCCAATGTATTATGCGACCCATTGCGTAGGACCTGTTTTAGGTTTGCTCAGAAAGGAAGCCGAGTATGTCTCTTGTTTTGGTTCTGGCACCATACGGGAAGAGCTGATCAAACATTATAACTCGCCATATGCCGTAGAGACAACGCACGTGAAGTTAAAAGATTCAGACATCAGCGCTCATGTGTATCGTTCGTTGTTTGATGTGGCCCGTCAATATCGCGAAAGTTTTGAAGTTTACGGTTCGAAGAAATCGGTAGAGTGGCCATTGATTGAAGGAAGACCTTTGGTGGTGCATACCGCAAAGAAACCAGAGCATGAAATTCCTGAAGAAGTGGAATGCCCGGATTTCGCTAAGCTATTGCCGGAACCCATTCAACGGTTTACCACCAAAGGAGTTTATGATGCCGAAGAACATCAGCACCTTTCCTTTACACAAGGAGCAGGTCACGGAGGATCACACCCTCACCTGGTGCATGAATTCATTAATGCATTGGTTCAAGGCAAACAACCTTATCCCAACGCAACACAATCTGCGAACATCACCTGCGTAGGAATTCTTGCCCATGAGTCGGCCAAACAGGGAGGAAAAGTAATTCCACTGCCTGAGTTTACATTTACATCATAGCGATGAGCAATAGTAAGGTTATATTTTATTTTGACTCGGTCATGAAATCATAAGTCATTATGTCCACATCATCATTACCCTTTTACATCCGGTTAGAAGCAGATCAACCATTAATTATGGTGTTACCAAATCAAAACAGCGATTTGATAATCAAGGAAATATACGACCTATTCGCCCAGGAGTTATACGGTTACGGCATGCTTGCCTGTGGTGATGATGAGCTGGTCAGGCATTCTTTGGAGAAGTTATTTTGTACTAAAAGATATGATCTGGCTCTTCCTTCAGATAATAAGTCAGTGCGGTTTTGTCTTTATAAAAGTTTTCGAGAATTATTGGTGCAGGGAATAAGTGAGTTGAAAAAATCTTCAGATTTATTTTCAAACGAATTAACTAACTCAATTACACAACACGGATCACCATCCGGATTATCAAGCGGGCAGCGCGAAGCCATTTACTTGAATTTTCAACGTGCGTTTAGCTATCAGGAAGTCGAATCCATTATGAAAATCACAACGTCATCGGCCTTTGAGTTGATAACCCATACCATTGACATGACAAAGAAGAAAATGTGAACATTATAGGTGTGCAAAATTTAATTATAATAAAATGATCTCAAAGAAAACGGTACTCTTGATATCGATCTTATTGGTGTTCGTGCATGGTATTAATGCGCAATACATTGAAAATCTCACCCCCCAGGGGTTTGATACCGTGCGTGAAGGAATTCCCCACGGGAAAATAGATACCGTTTATTACTCCTCTAAAACAGTAGGCGCAAAACGAAGGGCGATAGTGTACACTCCTCCTGGATTTTCAAAGAAAAAGAAATACCCTGTTTTGTATTTATTACATGGCATTGGTGGCACTGAGAAAGAATGGCTTCAAGGCAGGCCACAAACCATTATGGATAATTTGTATGCCGACAAGAAAGCAGAACCCATGATCATCGTTATGCCTAATGGAAGGGCTATGAAAGATGATCGGGCAGGAGGAAATGTTTTCGAGCCTGCCAGGGTTGAAGCTTTTACTACGTTCGAAAAAGATCTATTGAATGATTTGATTCCATTTGTTGAAAAAACTTACCCGGTTTACAAAGATCAGCTCCATCGCGCGATAGCGGGCCTTTCGATGGGTGGGGGACAGTCATTGAATTTCGGTCTCAGTAACTTAGACAAGTTTGCCTGGGTGGGAGGATTTTCTTCGGCACCTAACACCAAAACTCCCGACATCTTATTGCCTGATCCCGACAAGGCCAAAGCACAATTGAAACTCCTTTGGATTTCGTGCGGAGATAAAGACGGACTGATCTCTATCAGCAAGCGCACCCATAATTATCTTGATCAATTCAATGTACCTCACATTTATTATATCGAACCTGGCGTGCATGATTTTAAAGTTTGGAAGAATGGTTTGTTTATGTTTTCTCAACTTATCTTCAAACCAATTGACCCATCTACATTTATTCAATACAATAACATAGGTGAGCCTGCATCAACAAATGTACCCAATGCACAATACCCGCAGCTGTTACGCAACAACAAAGTGATATTTAAAATAAAAGCACCCGATGCACAGAAAGTGCAAGTTGACCTTGGAAAAAAATATGACATGGTAAAAGACACGGCTGGCTTCTGGCATGTAACCACTGACCCCATTGTAATCGGGTTTCATTATTACTCCATATTGATTGATGGCGTGGCGCTTGCCGATCCATCAAGCCAAACCTTTTATGGCATGGGTCGCATGGCCAGCGGTATTGATATACCTGAATTAGGTGTAGACTACTATTATCCCAAAAATGTACCCCACGGTCAAATACGAAACGTAAATTATTATTCTGAAATTACAAAAACATGGAGACGCTCATTCGTATATACGCCGCCGGGTTATGATGACAACCTCGATAAAAAGTATCCGGTACTTTACTTACAACATGGTGGTGGCGAAGATGAGACCGGTTGGCCTAACCAGGGTAAAACTGATTTTATTCTTGACAATCTGATTGCAGAAGGAAAGGCTGTGCCTATGATCATTGTCATGGATCGTGGATATGCCACGGACCCAACCCGGCGACCTAACACACAAGAAACCGGACTACGGGCAGCGATGGCGAATAACGCGTTTCCTGAGGTGCTCGTGAAAGACGTGATTCCGATGATTGACAAAACTTTCAGAACCATTCCTGATCGTGATCACCGCGGCATGGCCGGGCTATCCATGGGCGGTTTTCAAACCTTTCAGACTACGATGACTAATACTGATAAGTTTGCCTATGTGGGCGGATTCAGTGGTGCCGCATTTCTTCAGCCCGATGCAGATATTAAAACTGCTTTCAATGGAGTGTGGGCAGACACCGAGGCATTCAATAAAAAAATGAAAGTGGTTTATCTGAGTATTGGAACGGTAGAGCCTGAAAGGATGTATCAAAGCGTTAACACCTTTCATCAAAACCTGGAGAAGATTGGAATCAACCATATTTACTATGAATCTCCCGGCACATCGCACGAATGGCAAACCTGGAGGAGATCATTACACCAATTCGCCCAATTAATTTTTAAGTAGATAAATATTCAGGCGTCAATTGGTAGGATGATTTGGCCGCGATTGATGATGCTCCGGATTATAAATTATATTTATCCTCAACAAATGAAAAATATCAATTTTCTGAATAAAGCATTTTGCCTTTTGATGCTGCTGGCGATTAACTATAGCTGCGACATAGCACCCTCAAAAAAACATTCAACATGGTCTCACTATGGAGGAAGTCCTGATCAGTCTAAGTATTTCAAAGGATCACAAATCACCAAAGAAAATGTGAGTCAACTGAAAGTAATTTGGAATTATCCCGTAGAGGATAATGCGTTATACAACTTTAGCCCCATTATTGTTGACACCATGATGTTTGTCTATGCCAAAGACTACTCATTGATAGCGCTGAATGCCATTACCGGAAAGGAAATCTGGATTCATACAAACCTGCGAGGTGTTTCCAGGCGAGGAATAAATTATTGGGAGAGCCGGGACAAATCTGACAAACGACTCGTGTTTACCCTCAATAATTCATTGCAAGTTATCGATGCCCTTACCGGATTAACCATTACTACATTCGGTAATCATGGATACGTTGACCTGCGGGAAGGATTAGATCGTGATCCTACATCCATACGCAGAATCCAGGCGATGATGCCGGGAGTCATCTTTGAAGACCTTGTCATCGTTGGATCGGCACCAGGAGAAAATTATTTCTCTCCTCCCGGATATGTAAGAGCCTACCATGTGGTGACTGGCAAATTGGAGTGGACATTCCATACCATACCACAACCGGGTGAATTCGGGTATGAAACCTGGCCGAAAGAGGCGTATAAATATGTTGGCGCTGTAAATGTTTGGAGTGAAATGTCAATTGATCAAGAAAGAGGAATAGTTTTTTTGCCGGTTGGCTCACCCACCTACGATTACTATGGTGCAGACCGTGAAGGAACTGGGTTGTTCGGTAATTGCCTCGTCGCATTAAATGCTAAAACCGGCGAACGCTTGTGGCATTATCAAACCGTGCATCATGATCTTTGGGATTATGATATTGCTTCCGCTCCGCAATTGTTAACGGTAATCAGGGAAGGCAAAAAGATTGATGCAGTTGCCGTAGCAACCAAACACGGTTTTGTGTTTGTATTTGATCGGGTAACCGGTGAGCCCGTATTTCCCATCGAAGAAAGACCGTTCCCTGCCAGCCATATGCCTGGAGAAAAGTCATGGCCAACACAACCTATCCCGGCAGTCATTCCAGAATTTACCCGGCACGAAGTAACCAAAGAAACACTTAACCCTTTCTTTACTGATGAAATAAAACAACAATGGTATGATCGCCTTGATTCAGCCAAGTCTGGATTGTTCATTCCTCCCTCTGATAACTATGAAACCGTGACGATGCCAGGCGCTTTAGGTGGAGCCAGCTATGGTAATACGGCATCCAATCCTGACAAAGGTATTATGTATATCATGGCACAGGATTACGCCTCCATCTATAAGCTTTCAAAAGTAGTACCGGTAAAGCCCGCACTTAGCAACAATGAACTTAAGCAATTGAATGCTTTGTATATTGGCTCATGTCAGACCTGTCACGGAAATGAAATGAAAGGAACCGCTACTGGTCCTTCGCTGATTAATGCTGGGCAGCGTTATTTCTACGATGAATTCAAATCCTTACTTACAGAAGGAAGAGGAAGGATGCCTGCTTTCGTACACATTGATGAGCCAACGCTTTCCGCATTATACCGGTATCTCGGAGGCACACCATTTGGTTTTAACAGCAACCGAAGACCTGGAGGTACACAAAAAATTGAAGGACCGATAGTAGCTACCGGTGGCGCTAAAATTCCTCCGGATACCACCCGCGGTGCATCGCTAACAGATTATCCAGAAGGAGTGACCCATCCTGAAAATCGCTACACAACGGGTTATGGAATAGATTGGCAAGGCTTGGCTGCTCCTCCATGGGCGTCCATCTTTGCCTATGACCTTAACCAGGGAACCATAAAATGGAGACACCCTATCGGATTAGATTCAGCCTACTCAAAGGGAGACAAAACTACGGGTGCCCCCAGTGGCACGTTGAGAAAAGGGATGCTGATTACGTCAACTGGAATTGTGTTTGCCACCGGCAAAGGCGGTGTAGTATATGCCTTTGATGCCGATCAAGGAAATATTTTATGGGAAACCACTCTCGACAGTGAATCCGTTGGTCAGCCGGGTATGTATGAGATTAACGGAAAACAATATATAGTTATTAACGCATCGAATCGATTCGAGTCAGGGAGTTATGATTTTTCAAAAAGGCCGGGTGCATTACCCAGGGGGTATGTGGTTTTC
>JAHEMS010000249.1 GCA_024643595.1 Bacteroidota bacterium | reverse complement strand
ATCCCCCTCGTATACATCAAATGCAATGATTTCAGTAATCAACCGCTTCTCGGTTGCGAGCACTAACTCTCTGATATCTTCAAATGTCACTTGTTTATCAAGTACAAGTGAAAGGTCTCTCCGCACTTCAGGGAACCTGGCTACTTCCTGTACAACGAACTTAGGGTTTGCAGACCTGAAAAGCAAGACGGTGTTTACATCAGCATAAAATATTTCCTGCTTGATGCCAAAATCTTTCACGAGGGCACTTTTTATTTTTCCAACTTTCCCGATTTCTTTGGTGCCTTTGATCAGACGCATGCCATAATCAAAAAGTGGATCATTTAATTTTTCTTGTTTCAGGTTATCAATGGACGCTTTCTCTATCAGATGAGAAACGTGTTGTGCAAGATCAAAATAGGTCACAGCCCGTGGTTTGTTTTGCCAGTTTTCTGTTTCGATATTACCAGTCATATAAAGAGCAAGTCGCTCTTCTTCTTTGTACCGGGTGGTGACATCGCTCGTTGCGTTACTTTCAGCGTTCTTCCAGTAAATTTTTCCAAACTCATAAAGTTTGAGGTCTTTTTGTCTGCGGTTGATGTTGTAGGCGCATACTTCAAGACCGGTAAAAAGCATGGTTTGCCTTAAGATGCCTTGTTCTTCGCTTAGTTTATTTAAAATTTCTACGGGTTCGCCATTGAATTTCAAGGAATGCCTTTCCTGGTAGGCAGCGTTGGTCAATGAGTTGGTTAGAATTTCATAAAACCCGTTGTCTACGAGCAGTGCCCCCAAGGTACGTTTGAATTTATTGATATCCTTTTCTTGAAATTCAGCAAGATAATCGGTGCCGACATTTTCAGACAGTGCAATGCTGTTGAATCCATAGATGCGGAGTATTTCTTCAATAATATCTGCTTCTTGCGTTACATCAACACGATAGGGGGGAACTGAAACGGTATAGCTGTGATCAGTCTTTTCAAGAACATTAATTTCCAAACCGTTCAGGATAGAAAATATTTCCTCCCTCGAAATTTTCTTTCCAATCAGACGCGTTACATTTTTATCCTGGATCAGGATAGTTTTGTTTTCAATTTTATCAGGATAAATATCAACCACTTCCGATGAGATTAGTCCTCCGGCAATTTCCTTGATGAGAAGAGCCGCCCGTTTCAATGCGTAAACCGTCATATTGGGATCGGTGCCACGCTCAAAGCGGAAAGAAGCGTCTGTTTTTAGTTGATGATACAGGCCTGTCTTACGAATGTAATCCGGGGAAAAGCAGGCGCTTTCAAGAAAAATATTTTTAGTCTTTGCCGAGATACCCGATTTAACACCTCCAAAAACCCCAGCAATACACATTGGTTCTTCGGTGTTACAAATCATCAAATCAGAAGTGGCTAGCGAACGATCTCTATCATCCAATGTTTTGAATTTCGTTCCTGCAGGTAAGGTTTTTACAATTACCTTATTTCCCGTGATTTCATCCGCATCAAATGCATGTAATGGCTGGCCCGTTTCATGTAAAACAAAATTGGTGATATCGACAATATTATTAATTGGCGAAAGGCCAATTGATTTCAACCGATTCTTCAGCCAGTCTGGTGATTCTGTAACGGTAATGCCTGAAATGGTTACGCCAGAATAACGAGGACATGCCGGAGTCGATTCAACAACAACAGGAATACTTAGATTGGTATTGTCAGTTTTAAACAATTCAACTGACGGCATACAGAGCACCCGCCTTTTTGCTGCCTTAATATCCCTGGCAACGCCAATGTGAGAGGCGGCATCGGCACGGTTGGGAGTAAGGCCAATTTCAAGTGTGTAGTCCAATTCAATATTATAAAAGCCTGCAGCCGGTGTGCCATTAGCATCCGTGGTATTAAGCACAATAATACCTTCATGACTTTCGCTGAGACCGATTTCGTCTTCAGCGCAAATCATGCCTTCCGATTGCTCGCCCCGTATTTTGGCCAACTTTATAGTAAAGGGTTCACCTTTTGTTGGATAGATGGTTGTGCCGGGCGTGGCTACAACTACCTTTTGACCTGCAGCAACATTGGAAGCGCCACACACTATATTCAATGGTCTTTCGCCACCAACATCAACTGTGGTAATTGATAATTTATCAGCATTGGGATGTTTGACGCAGGTCAGTACTTCACCAATGACTAAACCCTGGAGGCCGCCTTTAATCGTTTCGAAAGTATCAACACTCTCCACTTCAAGACCCGTCGCCGTTAATACATGACCTATCTCTTCGGCTGACTCTGGGATGTCTATATATTGTTTTAGCCAGTTGTAGGAAATTTTCATTTGTTAAGTCGAAATTAGGAGGACAAAAATAATAAATCGCAGGCACCTGAGACTACCGTAATAACTCTTTAAGTTCTTTTTCAGAAACTGTAAGTAGTCCGATTTTAGGCAACCGTTTGGTTAGTTCACGCCAGTTGCCATCTTTTTCATATACCTGCTGCAACATGGTTGATGCTTTGTTTATGTCTTTATTATTGGCCATGGTAATGGCCGTCCAGTATTGCATCTCCAGGTTTTCAGGAAACATCTTCATGGCTTTGTTGTATTCATCCAATGCATTCTTCATATCATTGACCTCGACGTAATAATCTCCCTTGTTCATATGCTCAAAGCCTCTATACACATTCAGCAATCGGCCCAGCTCCTGAATTGGCTCGTCGGCATCATCAACTCTCAAGTCGATAAGTTTATCATTCCAGGGCGTTTTCGAGGTTTCACGAGAAACCACTAAAAGGGCTGCAGACTGTTTTCCACGGATGTCGCCGCCAGCTTCCTGAGCTGCTACCAGCACTTGCACCATTCTTTCAGGCAATGGTATTCCACTTTTCTCTTTCCAGACTTTTTCCATCGCTGGCACCACTTTATCATTTAGCATCATATTGGCTTGTACTGAAAAGTTTTCTCCGTTGGCATGACCAGCCATATCTATACATTTACTACCGGTGTGTGTTGCTACCCTTCCATGTTTGTCAAGGATTGCCACTTGCCTAAAGTCTTTACCATCATCATCGCTTAGAAGGATTTCTAAAACTTCTGCAGGGGATTTTCCTTGCTTTAGTAATGAAAGGCCTCTCATGCCGAAGGATTTATTAGTGAAAGACTGTGTCGCTATTACGCCAACGCCTCCTTCTCCCCAGGATACAGTAGAGCCAACGCTAAACCAGTGACTCTGCACGGCAACAGCCATTTCACCGGTGTTAGGGTCTCGAGCTATTATTGAGAAAGTATGGGCAAGTGGTTCATTAGGTTTAAGAGATTGCCCATGAGCAACTAAAGCAAACACAACAGCTAACGATAAAATAAGATATCTCATAGGTCAGTGGTATTTTTTTTCTCCAGCCAGTATCGCCACTTTTAAGACGTTTTCCTTAGGAGGGAATGGACACGAAAAAGAATCAGTATAGGCACAATATGGATTATAGGCAAGGTTAAAATCAAGTTGAAGAGAGGTTGCTGCAGGAACTTTCTTTACATCAAGGTAACGCCCTGCCCCGTAAGTTTCTATCCCACTGGTTTCATCCGCGAATGCGAGAAATAGTTGACCGCGTTGTGGTCCCATGTCCATTACTTCAAGAATTAGTAGTTTGTGTTCAATGCCATCAATGGTGAAAACGGCAAAGGCATACTCCAGGTATCTTTGCTCCAATCCATCACTGGTGCCAAGAATAATAACCTTCTTTTTTTCAATAGGTTCAAGATCAGCTTTGATATTGAACTTCTCATTAATGGGGAAATAATTTAAGCCGGCAAAAGGGGTGTCGTCTTTTGCAAATGGAGAGCCCTCTCCGTTTTTCATATATTCCTCTTTTTCCATTCGGTCTTGCTCAATGGAAGCGTTATAATCAGCGGCTGATTTTCCTCCTTGAAGGGAATAAATGATCAGGATAATAACGCCAATCAGACCTAGAAAAATTATCAGATCGGAACGTTTCATTAATTCAAGTAAGGTGGCGATTCTTGGGTGTGCTTGGCGACCATCAGATAACGATTTCTATTTTCCCAAAAAGCAATTGAATCGGAATGGTGAGTATACTGCTTAAAAAATTCCGGAATAGATTGATCGGCAAGGTTGCCGGCAGAATTGGTTAGCACGCAGATGGCAATTCTATTCTTACGATCCAGGGCAACTTCGCTTCGAAATCCATTGACATAACCCCCGTGATATTCAATCGTGTCATTCTTGAATGTAATCACACGCCATCCAAGTGCATAATAAGAAGCTTTTGGACGCTGCCACCTCCAGAAGTTCCTATTCTTTGAAACGGCCCTTACCTGAGGCTCAAAAATCTGATCTAATGTGGAGTCTGTGACAACCTCCTGCTTATTCCCAAGCAATGCCTTTAGCCAAAGCGCCATATCCGCAATACTGGCGTTTACACCACCAGCAGGTGCTACATCATAATAGGTATCTGAAATAGGAACTGAGACCCAATGTTTACGTGTAAAAAGGTGTGGCTTGGCAATATTGGGGTTATTCATCATTGCCTCATAAGATGCAGAACTGTTTTTCATGTGCAGTGGTTGAAAGAGTTTTTCCTCCAATGCTTCTTCAAAAGATTGATGAGTAGAGGCGTTGATAACAGCACCAATTAAACTGTAGCCAACATTCTGATAACTATACACTTTGCCGGGCTCCCCAATCAAATCAAGGTAACGCAATTCTTTAAAAAGAGTATCGAGGGGCGCACGTTCTTCAATCATGTTGGTGAAAGCATGATAAGGAAGTCCAATGGTATGAGACAGTACATGGCGTAATGAGAGTTTGGCTGTGTTCTCTTTTGATTTCAACTCAAAATCGGGAAGGTATTTAACAACAGGATCGTCCCAATCGAAAACATGGTCACTCACCAAAGTACCTGCCAATACGGAGGCAAAGCATTTTGAAACCGATCCTAATCGGAATACCGAATTGACATCTATTGAATCAGGTTTTCCAATTTGCTTTAGCCCGAAGCCTTTCAGGAAAATGATTGATGAATCTTTCACGATAGCGACTGCCGCTCCCGGTGAAGATCCTGAACGAATGGCACGCTCGATAAATCCTTCGTATTGTGATAAAAGTTTTTGTGTATACGGGTTCGGATCAGGGACAGCCGTTAAATTCTTTTCTGGCAACGGTTCAATTTGAACCTGAATTGGGCTGGGTTCTGTATTTTCCTGATCAGCAGAATAAATATATGCCAGCAACAATGCCAAAAAGAAGCCGATGGCGATATAGATTGGTTTCGCTAGTCTCATTATAGGATTCCTTCATCTGCAAAGCTAAGATATTTCTGATTGGCGATGATGATATGGTCTAATAGTTGAATTTCAAGGAATTTGCCGGCTTCCTTTAACTTTTTGGTAAGGTCAAGATCACTTTGACTTGCCTGGAGATTCCCAGATGGATGATTATGTGCCACAATGATTCCGCTGGCGAGATCATCCAGTGCCAATTTATAGATGATCTTTGGATCGGCTACCGTACCCGATACACCGCCTTCACTGACTCGTTTCTTTTTGATAACCCGGTTGGCTCTATTTAGCAGCAGCACCCAGAACTCTTCTTTTGGTAAATCCATCATGTCACCTTTCAGGAGATCAAATACGTCTTTTGAGCTCGATATTTTAGGTTTTTCATCCGGATCTTGTTCTTTTCTTCTTCGGCCAAGTTCAAGCGCTGCTACTATGGTAATGGCTTTAGCTTCCCCGATACCTTTTATTTTCATAAGGTCCTTAATGGAAAGTCTGGCCAATTCATTCAGATTATTGTTTGCTTG
>JAHEMS010000248.1 GCA_024643595.1 Bacteroidota bacterium | reverse complement strand
ACAAGCGCTTATATCAAAGAAGGTTTCAGTGCTCACTGTTTATGGTGGGGTAGGTTATAATATAGCCAAGTCTAACATTGGAATGAAAGGAACCTATGATTTGGATGATGATCCATCCACTCCGCTCGTAACGGACCCGGTAAACCTTGATTTCTCTACGTCGGGTATGCGTGCTACCGGAGGATTACGATTAAAATTAGCCGTCTTTACCTTACATGCGGATTATACGTTATCAAAATATAATTCACTGACTGCTGGTTTCGGTATAAATGTCAGATAGTCCGGTTTCATAAAAAATAAGAGACACGATTTTAATCGTGTCTCTTATTTTATCGCCCTTTGAAATCCGCCTTTCTTTTTTCAACAAAGGCTTGCATGCCTTCCTTCTGATCTTCAGAGGCAAAAGTGAGGTAGAAATTTTTCCGTTCAAATGCCAATCCTTCATCCAGGTGAGTTTCGTAAGAACGGTTCACAGCTTCTTTGGCAAGTTGTACTGCCACTGGTGATAGCTGTGCAATTTCTTTCGCAAGTTCAATAGCCTCATGCATATACATTTCTTTGGGCACTACTTTGTTTACTAATCCATAAAAGTGCGCTTCTTCAGCAGATAAAAATCGTCCGGTAAGAATGAGTTCCATGGATTTCGCTTTACCAATTGCCCGGGTCAGGCGCTGTGTTCCACCGGCTCCGGGAATTGTTCCAATTTTAATTTCGGGTTGCCCAAATTTTGCTGTCTCAGAAGCAATAATCATATCACACGTCATGGCGAACTCACAACCTCCTCCCAGTGCAAAACCAGAAACAGCAGCGATGATCGGCTTTTTAGTCTTGCGTATTTGATCCCATGTGCTAAATTGATCCACCAGCAACATTTCAATGGCAGATTTGTCAGCCATTTGTTTGATGTCGGCCCCGGCAGCAAATGCTTGTTCATTGCCTGTTATAATAATTACCCGAACCTTTTCATTCTTGTCCAGCACCTGCAAAGCGTCACGTACTTCTTCCATCAGCTGTTTATTTAAGGCATTCAGCTCTTTGGGTCGATTCAGCTCTATCAATGCGATAAACGGTTCCTTTTGTTCAGTAACTTTTATGAATTCCATCTTTTGAATAATTAGGTATGAACAAAGCTAAAGAAATGTACCTGACGATCATGCAAAGTGATCTGAAAATGAGAACGGCCTCCTCTTCATGGAGGAAGCCGTTTTTGACCAAAACACAGTAAATTATTTGCTATGCATTTCTATATTCTAGTGTAGAATTTGATGTAACCTTTTACCCTTGTTATTTTAGCGCCAATGGTAAAAGTATTATTTGTATGTCTGGGCAATATTTGCCGGTCTCCGATGGCAGAAGCGATTTTTAATAGTAAAATCAATCAAAAGGGACTTCAAAATATGTTTCAAAGTGATTCTTGCGGCACGGCGAATTATCATATAGGACTTCCTCCCGATAGAAGAACTATTGCGAATACGTTAAGAAATGGTGTTCCCATTTCTCATGCTGCCCGTCAGCTAAAAGAGGAGGATTTGGATGAATACGATTTGGTGGTTGCTATGGATCAAAGCAATTATGATAATATACAACTGCTGTCAACGGCAATAATTAATCAACACAAGATTAAATTAATGAGGGAATATGATCCTATAGAGCCCGGTGATGTTCCCGATCCCTATTACGGTGGGGATACGGATTTTCAATACGTTTATGAAATCCTGGACCGGTCAATAGAAAAATTAATAATCAATTTCGCATCGGATAAAATTTAATTTTTTACCAGCACTTGTAACGTAGAACGGGAAGACTGTTCAAGAATAACACCTGCCCGATTCCGATATTCGCTAAAGGTAGTAGCATCATAATTTTTGATCGTGATGAGTGTTAACCCGGTGTTATAATACACTTCGAAATTTTTGCTGAGGGAATTAACAAGTTTCATGATTTTGCTATCCCGAAAGTCAACACAAATCGAAAACGAAATAGCTGAGTTTTGCATGACATTGATACGAATATCGTGATTCATCAGGGCCTGAAAAATTAATCCTATCTGTTGTTCATTGACAAAGGTATAGTCGGTCACTTTGCAGGAAATCAAACATTGGTTTTCTTTGAAAACAATGAGTGGAGGTAGATGATCTATTTTGCAGTCATGAATGCGTGTGCCGGGTAAAGAAAGATCATCAAAGTTCTTTACCAGCAAAGGAATTTTTGCATTGGCGAGTGGCTTAATCGTTTTGGGGTGAATGACGGAAGCCCCGTAGTAGGTCATCTCGGCTGCTTCCTGATAAGGAAGTTCTTCAAACACGATGGCATCGGGCAACCGTTTAGGATCGGCACTCATCACGCCGGGCACGTCTTTCCAGATCGTTACCGATTCGGCACTAAGGCATGCCGCAAAAATAGCAGCGCTAAAATCAGAACCTTCCCGGCCTAGTGTAGTGGTCATGCCATCATCAGTAGCTCCAATAAAACCCTGCGTGATGATCATCTTATTGGTAAGTATATTTTTCAGGGGTTGAACGGCTGCTTCGGTCTTCTTCCAATTCACTTTGCCTTCGCGAAAAGGTGGATGAGTAAAAATAAATTTTCTCGCGTCAACCCATTCAACAGAAAAGCCATTTGTTTTTAGATAGAAGTTTAAAATGATGGACGCAAGAATTTCACCTTGAGAAACTACCTGATCATATACCTGATCATATTCGCCAGTTTTGACGGCTTCAATCGTGATTGTATGGATTACTTCATCGATCAGTTTTTGAGCTGCAGTGGCATTCAGTTCGAGGTATTTTAAAGCATTTCGGTGATAAGCAGTGATGTCGGCCAGTTCATTGTTAAAATTCTTTTTCTCCACCGCCAGATCAACGATACGTTCGAGGGAGTTGGTGGTAGTTCCCATAGCGGATACCACCACCAGCAGTTCCTCGTTGGAATAATTTCTCAGTATTGAACCCACATTTTTAATCGCTTTGGCATCTTTAACGGATGCTCCCCCAAACTTAAAGACCTTCATAAGTTGATTATTATTGATTTCAAACGATTGCAACGTATATTTGCATTGCTTAAGCACTATGCCGGGCCGAATTTAATAATCCCTTTTTCAAACCCTATTTCAAGTAACCAAAATCATGGAAGCTTCCCGTATCGCAATACCAATTGGAACCGCTTTGGACCGCTTTATCAAAAACAATCAAGACCAGTTTCAATATGCTTCTGGAGAACTATCGCAGCTGCTTCGTGACATTGCATTGGCATCTAAAGTAGTGAACCGGGAAGTGAATAAGGCAGGTCTTATTGATATCATGGGTGCGATGGGCTCGCAAAACAGTGGTGGGGAGCAACAACAAAAACTGGACGTGCTAGCCAATATTCGGTTTACGCGTGCGCTTGCCAAAGGCGGCGAAGCTTGTGCGTTGATCTCCGAGGAAACGGAATCATACGTTGATCTTAACAACGATGGCAATTATGTGATTGCCATTGATCCATTGGATGGTTCATCTAATATTGATGTTAATGTTTCGATTGGAACCATCTTTTCTATTTATCGAAGAAAGAGTAAGGAAGGTATGCCGATTCAGGAGTTGGACATTCTTCAACGCGGAGCCGAACAGGTAGCAGCGGGGTATATTTTATACGGATCATCAACGATGATGGTCTATACAACAGGACATGGAGTAAATGGTTTTACCTATGAAAGCACCTTGGGTGAATATGTACTTTCTCATCCGGATATGAAAATGCCAATAGATGGAAATATTTATTCTATTAATGAAGGGTTGGCCAATACTTTTTCGCCTTCGATAAAGTCCTATCTTGAATTTTGTAAGGGAAATAATTATTCGGCACGTTATATAGGCTCACTCGTTGCTGATTTTCATCGTAATATGTTGAAGGGAGGAATATACTTATACCCCGCCACCATCAAAAATCCATCAGGGAAGCTACGGTTGATGTATGAATGCAATGCCCTCGCGTTCATTGCAGAACAAGCGGGTGGAAAAGCTACTGATGGCACGAACAGGATACTCGAAATTCTACCCAGGGACCTTCATCAACGCACTCCTTTTTTTGTAGGATCCAAAAATATGGTTGAAAAAGCGGAAAGCTTTTAACTAGCCGATTCTTCAGAATTTATAACCATCACCTCAGGAGCATATTTTAATAATAGGCTATACCACCTCACCAGTTTCTTGATATCGGAAACATAGACTCGATCTTGATCATATTCAGGCAACACCGACTTTAGAAATGATTTTAGTTCATTGGACTCAGCATTACTGTCCACACCCAGGTCGGCCCCAAACTCCTTGTGTATTTTCTTCAACACGTCCACCAACGCGACTGTCCCTTCTTTGGTGGTCGTGTAAATGGAAATTTCACTCAGCAGTGACATGCGTTGTGTCGCGCTGGCCACCAAACGGGTTTTAGCCTCATCAAGTGATTCCAGCAGCACGCCTGACTTTCCAGGTTTTACGACTTTATATAAGCCACCTTTTCCACTGATTGAAGCGATTTCGGATAATTCCATAATGAGTTAATTAGCCGGCAAAACTAAGTTTACTTTATCAACTTACCAACGCGGCAGTTGAAGATGTTTATTATCTATTTATTCATTCATTGCTTCTTCGATAAATTCCAGCAAATGATTGCGACCTGTTTTCTTTTCGGCTGAAGTAGTAAATATGGGTGGAAGTTCCTCCCAATCATTGAGTAATCTATTTTCAAATTTTTTCCGTGATTTTGCCAGCTCCGATTGTTTAATCTTATCAACTTTGGTAAGTACCAGGGCAATGGGGATTCCAATTCCTCCTAACCAATTGATGAAGTCAATATCTTTCTGCTGAGGATCCAGTCTGGAGTCGATTAATATAAATGTACAATATACATTTTCACGTTTTTTAAAATAGGATTCAATCATGGCAGACCATCCTTCTTTCATCGTTTTACTTACGGATGCATATCCGTAACCCGGTAGATCAACCAGATACCACTTTTTATTAATGAGAAAGTGATTGATTGTTTGAGTTTTACCAGGGGTAGAGGAAGTCTTTGCGAGATTTTTGCGTTGTGTGAGCATATTGATCAACGATGATTTCCCTACATTGGATCGGCCAATAAATGCAAATTCAGGTTTATCAGGAGGAGGACATTTACTGACTTGCGTATTGCTGATAATAAATTCTGTCGAGAATATTTCCATATTGTTCTATCGGATTGACCCGGTTGATAACTGTAAACTTACGGATTGAACTTTACTGAATACATATTTATAAGGGTGAACTTATTTTGAATTGTTAATTTTCACTAACTTACCTTTTGCAACAAGAATATTTTTTGCAGCTTACCAAACATTCGTGTCTATGCACAAATTTCGGAGCATTTTATTTTTATTACTAGCTATCTTTTCTATACAATGGGTGGAAGCTCAGGAGCAGGATAAAATTCAATCTAAACAATATTATGATTTGGCGAAAGAGATGGTCACCGCTACGAAAGCGATTGATGACGCCAGGGAGCTGATGGTGATTGCCGCCAACTTTGACACCACTAATCTGAAAGCCAATTTTGAAGCAGGCTTTATGTACATTACCACGATCAATAAGGAACTGGCCGAAAAGTTTTTCAACAGGGTTTACCGACAGAACTCGACCTACCGGTTTGATCTGGAATACTGGATTGGAAACAGCTATCATCATGGTCTGGAGTTCGATCAAGCGCTTGATTTTTACAATCGGTATAAAAACAAACTGCAAAAAACAAGTACCAATTATTCCGGTGAAGAC
>JAHEMS010000247.1 GCA_024643595.1 Bacteroidota bacterium | reverse complement strand
TTGAATTTCTTTTGATTCTGATGGTTCGTTCGAATACAAATTGATCGTCATCCGCGTAATAACTTTTCAGGTCCCGATAGGTCTTATCAATCTGCAAACGATAGGCAGCGTTGTTCGGTAACGGATGAGCAAGATCTACCTGAAGATAATCCATGTTCGGATCGGCGGAAGCCAACCCATTTTCTTTCGCCTCACGGCCATGCACAATCTTCCAGGTGAGGAACTTGCCGGTAGCAAGATCTACTACACGCTCAACAAAATGTTCACTTCCACTCCGAAGGGCATTGTGATAAACCACGGCACCGGGCGTGGTGGCGGATACTTCATATAAAATACGAAAGTTATTCGTGTACGGACTTTGCAGTTCATAGCGGGTATATTCATCGTCCGACTGTGCCGCAGTCGAAAGTGAATAAAATAATAGAACGAAAGAGAGTAGTTTTTTCATAGCATTTGATAAGGACATGCGATGGTCAAACTACTAAAATATAAAAATTCAATGGAAACCTCCCAGAGAAAATCCGCTTTATATAAACAGCAACCAGGTAAGACCGGATAGGGCAATAATCAGGGCGGAAATGAAAAACTTCCAGGCAAAATTTCGGTTGCCCTGAAGGTAAGAGTAGAATGATTTACTAAGTAGGTTGGTCGCGTTTACCATCATAAAAGTAAGGAAGGCAAAACGGAAAGTGATCACGCCACCGGCCATGTCGGCCAGTGTAACAATAATCGCATCGATACCGGCAAAAGAAGCAATCACCGAACTGATGATAAACCCCGATTGACCAAACAGGATCAAGCATATCTTGGTCACAATCTTTATCACAATTAGCAAAGCCGCAAATTTTAAAGCGGGCAACAAAGAAAATATCGCGGTCGCTTTTTTAGTCTCATCTTCATTCTCTTTCTGAGGCTCCTTCTTCTTAAAGAAAAAATAAGAGATAATGCCGGCCGTCAATATCATTAAAAATATACTGGGCGCAATGGCAACCAGCCATTTTGGATTGAGTGGTCCTACCAACAAAAATATTTGAAGGAAGCTGGCAAGGTTAGCCATTAAGGCCGCTCCCACCAGGTGATTTACAAACTTTGCGTCCTTACTGCGTTGTGCCAATGATTGTGTGGCCGAAGTGGAGGAGACAAAACCCGCCATAAAGCTGGTAAGCGCAAAACCGTTTCTGTTTCCTACCACCCTTCCAAGGACGTACCCAAAAACATCAATGCCAGTGATCAATACCACGATCATCCAGATTTTTCTTGGGTTGATGAGATCCAGATTATCAAATTGTCCCAACTCCACATTTAATCCTTTCAGGATGTCGGACAATAGCGACAAGTCTTTGAGCTTATAGGAATAGTCAGGCAATACCGGTAAGGCAACCAGGGCAATGATCGCATAACTGATAAAGGATTGAATCTCTCGCCTCGAAATGCCGGCCACCAGTTGAGTGGTTTTGGCTTTTAATGAAAGAATAAAAACGACCACGACTAAGATAGAAACAAGGACTTGCAGAGGAATGATGCTGAGCATCACCATAAGACCTAGTATAAATGTAACGATAGCTGAAAGTTCACTGGTAATTCCAAAATCATGAGTAGTCAGCGCTTCGGAAACATAATATGAAATCAATAAGGTGAAAAAACCAATGATGATGACCAATGCAAATGATTCATAATGATGTTGGTAGAAAATGCCCGTAAGGGCTCCCATAAGCGAGATCAGTGAGAACGTGCGGATGCCCCCCACATGTGGATCGTTGGGATTATTGCTTTCCCGCTCAAGGCCTACTGTTGCGCCAATAACCAGTGCCAGTAATAAATTGGTGAACAAATCTGAAATCATAAGTTCATGTTCTCATTGCTCCTGAAATGAAATGTAGAAAGTCCCTGCGACAATTATCATGATAATGATCATAAATTCTCTCGATTGCAAAAAGGGCGCACATTAACGATTTGAAATTTAAAAATGATACACCCCTGACAAAAATCATATTTTCATAGTGCAATTGTGACGTCATTGTGCGACATTTCTACAAAAATCAATCGTCATGAAATCTATTTACATCAAATATCTACTTACGTTCCTGGTGGTTAGCGTTGTCGCTATAGGCTGTTCTGTAACCGATACCAAAGAAAACAAAACGATGAGCCTCGCTGACAGGCGAAAATTCGAGCGCAGTGACAATAGTGACTTTGAAAAGAAGATTGATGAACTGCTTAGTCAGATGACGATGGAAGAAAAAATTGGGCAGATGACGCAGATCAATAATTCGGCCATCGTAACCGAATCGAATTGGGGAGCCGGATCTGATCTAAGCATCACTACCAAAGTAGATACCGCTAAACTTGGAAAAATTCTTCGCACTTATCATGTAGGTTCTTTCCTCAATGGAGTTGCTGAACCACCCCAGGTGTGGTATCAGTTCTATAAAGATATTCAGGAAATGAACATGAATACGTCACGCCTGAAGATACCAATCATCTATGGTGTCGATCACATGCATGGACCTAACTACCTGGAGGGAGGCACGGTATTTCCACATGCATTGAACATGGCCGCCACTTACAATAATCAATTCCCCCTTGATATGGCGCATGTAACAGCCATTGAAACTGCCGACATCGGTCATCAGTGGCTATTTGCGCCAGTGCTTGATCTGGCGCGCACTCCATTATGGGGCCGTTACTATGAAGCATTGGGTGAATCTCCTTATGTATCGAAAACCATGGCTTCCATTTATGTGAAGACCGTTCAAGGGGAAACTGAAATTGCGCCATACAAAATTGCGGCCACGGCAAAGCACTTCTTAGGTTATTCTGACCCTAAGTATGGTTGGGATCGTGGGGAAACTGATATGTCTGAACAGGCCATGTATGAATATCACGTGCCTTCCTTCAAAGCGGCCATCGATGCCGGTATCATGACCGTGATGCTCAACAGCGGTGAGGTAAATGCCGAGCCGGTCCATTCTTCGTATCGGCTAGTGACACAACTGTTGCGTGATGAGTTGAAGTTTAAAGGTGTTGTTGTAACAGATTGGGAAGATATCATTCGGCTATATCGCAATCACCGCACCGCCATAGATGAAAAAGATGCTACCTACCAGGCCATCATGGCTGGCGTGGACATGGCAATGACACCCTACACCACTGACTTTGGTGATCATATGCTGGCGCTGGTGAAAGAAGGTAAAATCAGTGAGGAAAGGGTAGACCTTTCCGTATCACGAATTTTAAGAATGAAACTGGAGATCGGGCTTTTTGAAAATCCCATGCCACGCAATGATCGTTTCGATCGAATTGGCTCATCCGAAAATCGCGCGAAAGCGTTGGAAGCAGCCCGTGAATCCATTGTGTTGATGAAGAATGAAAGCACCCTGCCCCTGGATCCTTCTAAAATTAAAAATCTTTTAGTTGCCGGACCAAATGCAAACTCGAAAAGCGCTTTAGGGGGAGGATGGACCTTGCGATGGATGACCAGTGATGAGACCATTTATCCTAAAGAGATGCTTACCGTTTTCACCGGGCTACAAAAAGAATTTCCTCAATCAATGGTATCGCTGGCTTCCAATGCCAATGAAATGAAATCTAAGGCCTCACAAGCAGACGCCATTGTGCTTGTCATTGGCGAGCCCGCGTATTCAGAAGGCTTCGGAAGTATTCAGGATATTACTTTACCAGAAGATCAGCTGACATTAATTGAAAGTGCACAAGCTACCGGAAAACCAGTGATTGTAGTGATGATCAGCGGAAGACCACGCGTGATGACAAAAGTATATGATGGTTGTGATGCCGTGATGTTTGGCGGACTCCCAGGGTTTGAAGGTGGACAAGCCATCGCAGAGATCATCAGCGGAAAAGTGAATCCAAGCGCAAAAATGAGTTTCAATTTTCCGAAATCCGTGAATCGATTGGTGCCGCACAATCATAAAATCAGCGAAGTGTTGCTGGCACATGAAATTCCTAATCCGATTTGTCTTGTACCATTCGGTTCCGGGCTGAGTTATACCTCCTTTGAATACAGTAATCTTACACTCAGTGATTCGGTGATCACAGCTGATACCAGTGAAATTAAAGCCACAGTGACGGTAAAAAATACTGGTAGCCGAGAAGGAAAAGAAGCCGTCCTTTGGTTTTTGCATGACGAAGTGGCCAGTCTTTCAAGACCTATCCGTGATTTGAAATATTATGATAAGAAATTAATCAAGCCCGGCGAGTCTGCTACCTATTCATTCACCATCCGGCCGAATGAAAGCTTGTGGTTCCCCGATAAAACGGGCAAACAAATTCTCGAAGACGGATACTTTACACTGATGGTAGGTAATCAGAAAACCAGGTTTAAGTTGTCGCGTCAGTAATTTATTGTCGCATAGCAAATTACCACTAAAAAGTATTGCCACTATAATCGTAAAATTTTGCAAGGTAGGCGTAACCTTGCCAATGGCACTTGCGATCTGATGCAACTATTTGTCATTCACTTCAATCTATTGAAGGAGATCAGATAAAGATATTTTTCATCGAGTTTGTTAACCTTTTGGTAAAAGGTCAGTAATACTCTGACAACCCCCGCATCATGTTTAGAAATTATGTCATCATTACGATTCGGAATCTCTTCAAAAACGGGTTCTATTCATTTATCAACATTTCCGGACTCGCCATTGGCATCACCTGCAGTATCCTCATTCTGCTGTGGGTGAAAGATGAAACTTCGTATAACAAATTCCATCCCAAAGCTGATCGGCTTTACCAGGTATGGGTCAATGGGTTCTTCGATGGCAAAATCAATACGTGGATCTCTGTTCCTTTGCCCACCTATGAAGCATTCAAGACAGCCGATAGCCATATCAAGCAAATGGCCGTTACCGATTGGGGAGGTTCTCACTTACTTACCGTGAATGATAATCGACTCATTAAAAAAGGGTACTGGACCAGCGAAGAATTCCTGGAAA
Source organism: Bacteroidota bacterium (assembly GCA_024643595.1). Lineage (GTDB taxonomy): Bacteria > Bacteroidota > Bacteroidia > Cytophagales > Cyclobacteriaceae > ELB16-189. The sequence continues at coordinate 833 of JAHEMS010000247.1, read as the reverse complement.
TGTTTGAGTTTCCTCTATTGAAAGGGGAAGCCACCCAAGTCCTGGATGATCCTCGTTCGATCGTCATCACGGAATCCACTGCCAAAGCCTTGTTTGGTGATGAGGATCCAATCAACCAGGTGATCAAAGTCGATAATGAACATGAATTAAAAGTTACGGGAGTGTTGAAAGACATTCCCACCAACTCCTCTTTCGAATTTGATTTTATCATGCCTTGGAAATTTCGCGAGCAAGCCCAGAAATGGGTTCGTGATAACACCACCAACTGGGGCAACTATTCCTTCCAGGTATTTGCTGAATTGAATGACCCGTCCAATCATGCTGCCGTGGAAAACACCGTGCGCAATATGCTGCAGGAACATGGTGAGACGGAAACCAAACCTGAATATTTTCTTTATCCCATGCTACGCTGGCGCTTGCATAGCAATTTTGAAAACGGAATCGAAACAGGAGGTATGAATGATTATGTGCAGATGTTTACCATCATCGCCATCTTCATCATCGTGATTGCATGTATCAACTTTATGAACCTGGCCACGGCACGGTCGGAGCGGAGAGCTCGCGAAGTAGGCATTCGCAAAAGTGTGGGATCGAAGAAGTACGAATTGATTTTACAATTTATTGGTGAGTCAACCTTTATTTCCTTTATCGCTTTCGCGATAGCGATCCTGCTTGCGCAGCTGCTTTTACCCTACTACAACAACCTTGTCGAGAAGAAATTATTCATCGATTACACCTCCTCCCAGTTTTGGATTTTTTCCTTTGGCATGATCTTCCTTACGGGGATCTTATCAGGCAGCTATCCTGCTTTTTATTTATCCTCCTTCCAACCG
>JAHEMS010000005.1 GCA_024643595.1 Bacteroidota bacterium | reverse complement strand
CGAATGGAAGTGCCCTGAATTCCTTTTGTTAGTTCTTCACGGAGACGGTCTTTATATTGTTCCTCATTCAGTTTTGTAATAGACTCCGGCATCCACCCATGAATATAGGACCCCGTACTTACAATGATATTAATGGAAACCTGTAATGCAATTTCCTGATATAACCGGATTTCGCGCGTGGGAGAAAGATCTACAATCGTATTTATTCCGACACGTTCTGCTTCTTTCAACAGGCTTACGGCAAATGCTACGGATTCCTTTTCTTTCTCCTTGGGAATATCACCAAACAACAAATGTTCATGGATTAGCGTCACACCAAAATCACTCGTTGAAATTGTACCGTTCATAGTCGGTATCATTTTGACGTTTCTAAATAACTTTGTCGCAGCAAGACCATCCAATGATAAGCTGGATGAAAAGAGTGAAAGACTAAGCGCAGTCTTTGCTGACTTTGAAAGAAAATCTCTTCTGGATTGAAAGGCCGTGAATGTTTTTGAAATCATTTTCTAAATATAATTAATGATATTGCAATTGGCTGATTGTAATTTTGGTTTATATGCGGTTTGCAGGGTTCATGGCTTGATCATGGATTTTGATTAACTTCAATCCAATTGTTTTTGAATGTAATAACGCCATGTCAAAAAGTATCTTCCTGGCACTTTTTATTCTTTTACCTTTCTTTCGGCTTCAGGCCCAGTTTGTGTTGCCGCTTACCGTTAGTAAAGATCATCATTACCTTGTTGACCTGAATGATAAACCATTTCCCATTCTTGGCCGTACTGCCTGGTTCATAATTTCGCAACCGGTTAATGGTTACAAAGCATTTATAGACAATACCATTTCACACGGTTACAATAGCATCGAAATGAGTGTGATCACGCATTGGCCGATGGGCAATCATGCACCTTTTAACGGGGAGGGTGAAGTTCCATTCTTAAAAAGATTGAATGGCGAAGATTGGAATGGTTTGTTGAATTACGATTCACTACAAAACGGTGGTGATATGCCTGATTTTTTATCGGCCAATGAAAAATATTGGACTTATGTTGATCAATTTCTTGAGTATTGTGAAGATAAAGGCATTCTGGTATTCATGTTTCCAGCCTATGTAGGGTATGATGGACAAGAACAAGGATGGATGAAAGAAATGGTAGCCAATGGCCATCAAAAAATATATAGCTATGGTGCATGGATTGCTTCACGCTATAAAAAGAGAAGGAACATCGTCTGGATGCTGATGGGCGATATGGGAAGATTTAATCAAAAGCAAATTGGCGTTGAACAAGCATTGATTGATGGATTAAAAAGTGTGAATGGAAATTCAATACAATTCAGTGCTGAATCAAATAGCGGTGAAAATGCAGCCGACAATATTCATTTTGGTCACGAAATGACCATGAATGGTGTATATACCTGGTCATTAAAAATTCCCGTTCCTTACCTGGCCAGGAAGGGGTATACCCATATGCCTGCTCTTCCAGCATTTCTGCTGGAAGAACCATATGATGAAGAAGGACCTGACGGCAATAATTACAATCCCAGTGCTACACAACCGGTCAGACGATTTCAATGGTGGGGTTGGTTAAGTTCCATTGGTGGTTATATTTCTGGCAATGGATATGTATGGCAATTCGTTGATCCGATATGGCAGCAACACCTGGAAACGAAAACACGAAGGACATGGACCATCTAAATCATTTCATTCAGTCGATAGCATGGTGGAAGTTAGTGCCTTCAGGACTCGATGGAATGAAAGATCTGATTATTGATGCTGGGGCTGATACCACTGTTACCTATGTTGCTTCTTCATGCTCCAGAGATGGTTCATTTTTGGTGGCTTATCTTCCTCCAGCACGAACGGGTAGTATTACGGTGGACATGAGCGCGTTAAAAAACAAGGCTTATGGTTATTGGTTTGATCCAACCAGTGGAAAGTATACTGTAATAGAAGGGTCGCCATTTAAGAATAAAGGAACGCTACCCTTTACGCCAACGGGAGTGAATTCCAATAATGAAAATGATTGGGTATTGGTGCTGACTATAAATAAAAGGCCATAGGTCTTTGAGCATACGAGCAACTCAATAATCGTGATACAATAAATCGAGTGCAATGAAATCATTTTTTTCTCCGGCTCCCATCAAGCTCCATAAAGCGCTGGCTTCCATTAGAATTACGATTGGTTTATTGATGATTTACCATGGCCTTGAAATCTTTGATGCTGAAGTAATGAAGTCCTACATGGAATGGGATATCTTCAAAGAACCGGGAGGCAAGGTATGGGTCTATTTTGGCAAATCCTCAGAGCTCATCTCAGGATTATTGCTTGCGTTGGGATTATTTACCCGAATAGGTGCCCTATTACTGGTTGGCACGTTATCATACATCACCTTCTTTGTAGGGGAGGGACGATTTTGGTATGAAGATCAGCATCCATTTTTGTTCGTTTTGTTTGGGTTGTTGTTTTTATTTACCGGGCCATGTGCCTGGAGTTTGGATGGAATGATTTTTAAAAATAAAAAGTAATGTGGATAGGATTTCCATAAAATTACCAAATGAATAAACTGTTTATTTTATTTTTTATCGGGGCCAACAGTACACTTTCATGGGCGCAAGATGTCGATCTTGGAAAAGCTTTAATTGAAGCCATTAATTTGCCGATAGAGGAGAAGAGAAAGGAAATTATCCAGGAAATATTTTCAATAAATGCTTTAAACAACCTTGGCATTAATAGAATCATGAATCCTATTAACCGATGGAATGATGAATATACGCCCCTCGAATATCACCACACTGAAATTAATGAATTTAAAAAACAAACAGGTTCTGTTTATGTGATGCATGTATACGCAAGAAAGAATGGTGAAATCATGTTTAAAGATTTTCAATTTTATCTGGATTCCAATCCACCACATAAAATAGAAAATATTGCCTTCATCGCTGAAGTGGCGGAGCCAGTTAATCTTCCGAACGGCAGTATAGAGCAATCTCAAACACTGGAATGGCTATCAGCCTATGCTGCCAACTTAAATGAAGTATATGACCTTTATGGTAGCTATCAAATTCTGAAAGGGAGTTCGATAATATTTAACAGGCAGTATGGGTTTGAAGACCTTGAACGCACTATCCCTATATCTGAGAATACGTTGTTTAACATCGCCTCTGGCGGAAAAATGTTTACGGCAGTGGGCATTGCTCAATTGGTTGAAGGCAGGAAAATTAGCTACGATGATCCAATAACGAAATACCTAAAAGGATTCAACAATAAGACTTACTCGGATAAAATAAAAATACATCATCTGCTCTCTCATACTTCCGGCGTGGCGGAATATTGGACACGCAAAACTGATCCAGAGGTGTATTCAGCAACCACCATTGATGATCATCTTAAAATTGTTTACGAGGCAGGTTTCGATTTTGAAGCTGGTAGCAAGTATCAATATTGTAATTCCAATTTTATTTTGTTAGGGGCTATCATCGAAAAAGTCTCACGGATTAATTATTATGACTATGTAAAACAGAACATTTTTGAAAGAGCTGGAATGACTTCCACCGCTTACTATGAACACGGCACACGGAATGTCGCTACTCAGCTGGCACGGAATGAAGGAATTCCGGGCTGGAAGGAGGGGAGACATGGCATGAAGGGATCATCCGCCGGTGGGGCTTATTCCACTCTTGCCGATATTAATCGCTTCTCTATAGCCTTAAGAAGCAATGTGCTGATTCGTAGGGAAACACTGGAATACATGACGTCAATTAAAAATCCAGACCTTGATGTTTCAGAGGAATATGGATACGGTTTTATGTTATCGAAAAAGGGGGGAGAGTTTGGGTTTGGACATGGAGGAACAGCAGATGGTGTTAATTTTGAATTTGATTATTATCCGCGGCAAGATATTACGCTGATTCTCTTCTGCAATCAGAATAATGGAGCATATGATGATTTGAAAAAAAACATGATTAAATTGATTACCGGCTATAGATGATCTATCATCTACTATGGATTTTCGTCTTTTGTTTGGGTAGCTTTTACCATCCGATAGATTTTTCCGTCCACTTTGGTGATAATATACATCTGCTTTTGGTGTGGATCAAAGGCAACCCGAAGATGTACTCGTTTGGATTCACTCAGTTCACGAAGATTTGTCTGTTGACCATTCGTGGTCAAGGCAATTTCATATATCGTTGAGTCACTGAGTTGTGGGTTTATGTTTACATAAAACAGTCTTCCGTTAACGATGTCACCAAAAATATATTTGCCATTCAAGGCATTGATGTCGCCTTCATAAACATAGCCGCCACTGATAGCATTTCCTTCTGTATGATCATATTGCGCAAAAGGAAGCTGATAGAGTGCTTGATCAATTTCACCAAGTTTAAAAACCGATTTTAGATCTTTAACGGTAGCTATTCCATAGCTGCCTTCACGACTGGGCCAACCGTAATCGCCAGCATTTACCACAATATTTAGTTCTTCTATATTGGATTCACCAATGTCAGTCGCCAGCATCCTGTTCCCATTTTCTTTATCCCAGGCCAGTCTATGCGGATTTCTGAAACCATAAGCATAAATCTCCTTCACGATCATTGAATCGCTTTCATTGGCAAAGGGATTACTGGGAGGAATACCATATTTTCCATTCCTACTCGTATTACCTGCCGGGTCAATCCGCATAATTGAACCAAGAAACGATCTTGAGTGATGGCCTAACTCGGGATGTTTAATGTTATTCGATCCCCCATCTCCATAACCAAAATACAATAACCCATAGTCAGGATCATTTTTATTCAACCCTGGAACAAAGGAGACATCCTGACATCCATGGCCGAAAGTGGGGGCGTGCATGCGGAGTAATTCCCGATATGATCCCATAAATTTAGGATTGTTTACATCAGCCATTCTCCATTCTCCAATCACCCACTGCACTTCCGATTTGATGGAATCTGAAATAACATAGTCTGCATGCTGTCCTTTATAAGTTTCGGCATGGCTGATGAAGATAAGTCCGTTGCTTTGGTAATCCGGATGAAAATCAAAACTTCCAATTCCCGTTGCGATACCTGGTCCACTTTGAAAATCACGGATATACTCTCGTATGTTTAAGAAAGTCGTTGCCTTTCCATCTTTAATCTGATAGATGCTACCATTCTGATCGCTGGCCAACAAAGTTCCATCGCCAGCTGGATGCGCCCTTATCGTGACTACACCCAAATCCGTCGTCGGGCCAAGTTGAGGAAATTGAATTATCTCTTTTAGTTCAATGGTCAGCCCTGATGGTTTAATCGGGGGAGCCAGCCTTCCGGTTAATCCGGTAACATCATTAATTTCATTCAAGGATATGGGATCTAAATGATGTATGTTGGATTGCTGGTGGATGTATGAAAGAATTGCGTTCACGTTGGCTTCTTCCATCCACCCAAAAGACGGCATAATCATTTTGTATCTAAGCAGTTGCGTCTTTACCCTTGCATCGCCGGCTTCAATCGACTTTTGCGGGTGGCTGATAAACTTCACCAATTCGTTCTTGGTCAGTATTTTGGTGATACCTCCAAGCGGAGGCCCGATACCTTCATCCTGAAGTCCGTGGCACGACATGCAATGTCTTTTAAAGAGCATCTGACCTTCTGCAATTGTGCTACCATTCAATGAGTATTCGTTTTCGGGTAACCAATAATAGATTGTCACGACTAAAATAATTACCACCATGCCATATGGCCAGTATTTCCTCATGTAGTTAAAGTAAGCATTACGCATAATCATAAATAGCCACTTGGGAAAGATGGTGGAATGTTTATTCTTGTGGTAAGTTGGCAAAACAATGGATCAGCGTTTTGTAATGGCAAGGTTAGCCTCATTATTTGGGTGAATTTCACAGAATAAGTTTATTTATATTTGAAAGGGAGAGGTATTAAATATTTTTAGTTTAAAGTATTTCAGGGCGGCTATGGTTTGCCTTATATTGCCTTTATCACTTGATAACAGGTTCGATGGAGATCTGGAAATAAAGGGAGGATAAACAAAAGAAGATTCTATTAAAAAAAGAAATGATTTTCAACTTGATATGAATAAGGTACTGTGGGTATTCTTTGTTAGTTTATTGTGCTTTAGTACTGTGGTTGCACAGAAGAACCAGGTAAATAAGGACAGCCTAAAACTTGAAAAAGCAGCCGATTTAATCCGCAAAATGGATAGCATCAAGGCAGCAGATTCGCTTAAGCGTGCTGCACTGTTGGAAGAAATTGAAAATCTAAAAGGATCAGCAGCCAACAAGCAAAAGGAGGAACTCTTAAAGAGACTTAAGCAGGAAGAGGCCGAGGATTCCCTGCACAACGCCAGATTATCCAAAGAACTTAACCGCATGAAGGCGGAAGCACGGGGATTTCCTGTGTCTCCTTTCGCGGATACTTTGTTTTTTGTTTACACTAAAATAGGGTCATTTTCCCCTTCTGATCGCGCACAAGCAATCACCTCCAAAATTATCAAACTGTATGATAATTATCAGTTCATGCCCGACTCCTTATCATTGGTTGTCAATGAAAGATCCACGGATATCGTGTTTCACGATTTGGTAGTGATGAGTGTGAATGAGCTTGAAGCACTTTGGTATGGTAAGAGACACGAAGTTTTAGCGGAAGAATATAAAGCGGTTATGGCTGAAGCAATTCAAAAACAGCGAAAGGCCAAAAGTCTGTCTACCATATTATTTCGAATAGGTGAAATCGTACTCATCTTGTTGGGGATTTATTTTCTAATCAGACTTATCAATAGACTTTTTCATCGCCTGGCTAAAAAACTAATAAGTTTAAAGGACGACATACTAAAGGGCGTTCGATTTAGAGGATATCAATTTCTGGATAGCAAGCGTGAATTACAGGTAGCCTTGTTTTTATTGGATGGAATCCGATGGCTGTTCATTATTGTTGCGCTATACTTCATGTTGCCATTACTATTTAGTGTGTTTCCGTGGACGAAAGGTATTGCGCAGACATTACTTGGCTGGGTGCTTACCCCACTGGGCAGGGTATTTAAGGGAATATTTAATTACCTACCTAACCTATTTACTATCCTGGTGATAGGAGGAGTAACACACTATGTGGTAAAGTTTTTGAAATTTGTTACTGGTGAAATTGAAAGTGGCACATTGACTTTACCAGGCTTTTATCCAGACTGGGCTACACCAACATTTACGTTGGTAAAAGTGCTCTTGTACGCGTTTAGTTTTATCATTGTCTTTCCGTATTTACCGGGTTCAGAATCGCCTATTTTTCAAGGTGTCTCCGTTTTTCTTGGATTACTATTTTCACTGGGATCCTCGTCTGCAATTTCAAATGCCGTAGCAGGATTCGTGATTACCTATATGCGCCCGTTCAAAGTTGGCGATCGTATTAAGATCGGTGAAATTACCGGTGATGTGGTTGAAAAAACACTGCTGGTTACGCGAGTGAGGACTATCAAAAATGAAGATATCACCATTCCAAATGCTTCAGTACTTTCGGGGCACACCATTAATTATACTACCTCCGCTATAGATTTAGGACTTATCCTTAATACCAGTGTTACTATAGGGTATGATGTACCCTGGAGGCAAGTGCATGAATTGCTAATTAGTGCAGCTTTGGCAACAAAGGGAATCGTACATGAAGAAAGAAGAAAGCCTTTTGTTTATCAAACTAGTCTTGACGATTTCTATGTGGCTTATCAGATTAATGTGTATACGGAAGAGTCGCATCGAATGGCGTCCACTTATTCCGAACTACATCAGAATATTCAGGATAAGTTTAACGAAGCAGGGGTAGAGATACTTTCACCTCATTATCGCTCAGCCCGTGATGGCAACATGACCAGCGTGCCATCGAGCTATTTGCCGAAGGATTATCAAGCACCAAGTTTTAATGTTAATGTAAAAAATAAGGATGCGGAAAAATAATACAATGCAGTACTTACTTGCTGGGTGTTATGATATATCCATTACAACTGCATTTCCATTAGTATCCGATGAATTTATTAGTATTTGCGGCCAACCAGAAGAGAAGATTATTCTTTAGAAAAGTATTATGAGAATTGATGCGTATTCTGTCCTGATTGTATTGAGTGTTTTAGTGGTGCTTTCCTATGCATTTAATTATATAGCCATTAAAATAAAAATTCCTTCAGTCTTGCTATTAATTGCGTCAGGTATTGCGTTAAAATATGCTGCTGATCATTCCAACTTAACCTTACCACCCACAAAAACACTTTTAGAAATATTGGGCGTAACGGGTCTTATTTTTATAGTACTGGAAGCATCCCTTGATTTAAAAATTCAGCGTGATAAGTTGCCCTTGATTAGTCGTGCATTTTTATCAGCTATTGTATTATTGACGCTTACCGCTGGCTTGATAGCCCTTATATTTACCACTTACTATGATACCAATTTTAACCAGGCACTAATTCATGCCATCCCACTTTCTGTGATCAGTAGTGCAATCGCCATTCCAAGTGTGAGCAATATGCAGGAAGAGAAGAAGGAATTTATTGTGTATGAAAGTACTTTTTCTGATATTCTGGGGATTATCGCTTTCAACTATTTCGTGACAGAACACTCATCAGGCATTAACGCCTTATTGGGGTTTAGCTGGGACCTTATCCTGATTGTGCTCATTTCCATCATCAGCACCATAGCGCTGATTTTTTTGTTGAATCATGCCACTACGCATGTACGATTTTTCCTGACGTTTGCCATCATCATTCTTACCTACTCCATGGCCAAATACCTTCATTTGCCTTCGTTAATTTTGGTGCTATGCTTTGGATTGGTCTTGAGTAACTTTAAGTTATTTGATTTTCCGCAGGTGCATCGATTTCTATCGTTCAGTAAGTTAAATGATGTGACTAAGGAGTTAAAATTAATGACCGTAGAGACAGCCTTTATCATTCGTACTTTTTTCTTTTTAGTGTTTGGCTATTCCATAAATCTATTACTGCTGAAATCAAATGAGGTTATTATTGTGGGGTTGGCCATCATTGTGCTGACTATCGTGTTGAGATTTCTCTTCTTAAAATTTTGGTTGAAGATCAATTCGACACCCATGACACTTATCGCTCCCCGCGGCTTAATCACGATTCTTCTTTTTTATAGTATTCCGGTGGAACAACGTCTTGAAAAATTTAGTGAAGGTGTTTTGTTCATCGTCATTGTATTAACAAGTATCGCAATGACTATCGGTTTACTAATTAATAAACAAAATCCGGAAGGTAAGATTGAAGATGTGATATAGCGAAGTATTAAATGCTTCAATAATTTTTAGGTTAATCAAACGTGTGCATCCATAATTTTCAATTACCTGTACTCGTAGCTTGACTCCATGATCTATTTTTTGTACCTTCGCGTATTATGAAAATTATATCACTCTCGTAATAGTCTGTACTGCACTCTACTTTCTGTTTTAGTCTTTCTGACTAAATAATTCTCCAGAACACACTAATTAATTCAAGATGAATCACCTATTGGTGCTTTCGCTACTTATTTTTTAACTAAATCCATTACTATGCGGCAACTAAAAATTACCAAACAAATTACTAATCGCGAATCACAATCTCTTGATCGGTACCTGAGTGAAATTGCAAAAATTAGTCTAATATCGGCTGCTGAGGAAGTTGAATTGGCGAAAAGGATAAGAGAAGGAGATGAAGTGGCTCTGAATAAGTTAGTAAATGCCAATCTTAGATTTGTTGTTTCCGTAGCCAAGCAATATCAAAACAACGGAATGACCTTGAGCGATCTTATCAATGAAGGAAATCTCGGCTTGATCAAAGCGGCTGGTCGGTTTGATGAAACACGTGGGTTTAAATTTATTTCATACGCGGTATGGTGGATACGGCAGATGATATTGCAAGCGATGGCCGAGCAATCCCGAATCGTTCGATTGCCCCTTAACCGCATTGGTTCTTTAAATAAATTGAATTCAGCCTTTTCAAACCTGGAGCAGAAATTTCAGCGTGAACCAACCGAAGATGAGTTAGCACATGTACTTGATGTTACTACAGAAGAAGTAGCAAAAATTCAACAATCCCGTAATCGGAAAATTTCGATGGATGCGCCATTAAGCAGTGATTCAGAAGCCGGTACATTACTGGATTTACTTCCCAACGAAACATCAGAAAATCCGGATAAAAGCCTTATTGATCATTCAATAAAGTCAGAAGTGCAAAGAGCATTATCAACGCTGTCTGAACGAGAGGCGCAAGTTCTTTCATTGTATTACGGGCTATCTGGTGGTCGTTCAGTTTCATTAAATGAGATTGGTGAAGAATTTGACTTAACCACTGAGCGAGTGCGGCAAATTAAAGAGAAGGCAACTCGTAAACTGCGCTTTGGTTCAAGAACCAAAATATTGCAGTCTCTCTTAACCTAAAAAAATTAATATAACAGATTGCTCTGAAAAGATCAGAGTTCATTTTAACTTAACTATATAAATTATGAATAATACAAAGAAAATAGCATCAGGCATTTTATTAGGAACTTTTATTGGAGCAACATTTGGCCTTTTGTTTGCGCCTTATAAAGGAACAAAGTCTCGGGCCCTGATTTCAGATAAAGCAAAAGCTCTTTCGTCTTCCGCGGGCACTGCCTATAACGAGGTTAAAACAAAACTGGGGATCGGAAAAAACAATAAGATGATGGAGGAAGCTTAATTATTCTTGAAATTGCCTCATTGAAAAGTGAGGCTTTTTTTATGCAGACAAAAATGAACATATCGGGTATGTGATAAAAGTATCTTCGGGCACTCCCATAGAAAGATGAAGTAGATGAGAAATACATTAAATAAAATTAGTTTCAGCGCTTATGAAACAAAAGGTTTTCATGATGAGATGATAGGTGAAAATGGGGTGGTAAGACCTCACTATCAATTATTCCGAGAGCGATTAATTAAAATGGGATGGAAGAAACTGAAGAATCTTCAGCACTCTACAGATCGTGCGCAACTTTCACTGGGCATGACTTTTAATGTGTATAGCGACAACGAAGGGGTTGAAAGGATTTTGCATTTGGATATCATTCCCAGAATTATTTCCGGAAAGGATTGGGATTCGCTCGAAAAAGGACTCGTACAGCGTATAATTGCCCTCAACCTATTTATAGATGACATCTATAATGACCAAAAAATTCTAAAAGATAAAATTGTACCAAAAGAGTTAGTTTATTCCAGTGCTACATTTCTTAATCAATGTGTAGGATTAAAGCCTCCTGAAAAAGTGTGGTGTCATATTACCGGATCCGATATCATTCGAGATAACGATGGCCGGTTTTATGTGCTCGAAGATAATTTACGTTGTCCCTCAGGCGTATCCTATATGCTTGAAAACAGAGAAATTTTGAAACGTACTTTTCCTGAATTATTTGAAAAACTTAAAGTAAGGACCGTTTATAATTACCCGCATATACTTCGAGATATGCTCGAATCGCTCACCCCAAAACAGGAAGCTTCCATAGCCGTGTTGACTCCCGGAATGTATAATTCTGCCTATTTTGAACATGCCTATTTGGCTCAGCAATTGGGAGCTGAACTTGTGGAGGGACGAGACCTGGTGGTGAAGAATGATTTTGTTTATATGATTACCACGAAAGGACTAAAAAAAATTGATGTGATCTATAAAAGAATAGATGATGATTTTATTGATCCTTCGGTATTCAGGAAAGATTCTTATCTGGGGACGCCCGGTTTATTTAATGCATATCGCAAGGGAAATGTAGTTTTGGCAAATGCGCCGGGTACAGGCGTTGCCGATGACAAAGCCATTTATCCCTACGTACCAAAAATCATTAAATATTATCTGGGCGAAGAAGCACTATTGCCCAATGTTAATACCTACATCTGCGCAGAAGATTCAGATTTAAAATATGTAGTAGAAAACATCCACCACCTGGTGGTTAAGCAAACTGACGCCTCAGGAGGATATGGAATGCTGATTGGACCAAAATCCACTAAGGAAGAACAAAAGAAATTCATAAGAAAAATAAAAAGCAACCCCCGCAATTATATTGCGCAGCCCATGATCAATCTTTCCAGAGTACCCACCTTAACGGACAAAGGAATTGAGGGACGACATGTGGACTTAAGACCGTATGCCTTATATGGCAAGGAAATCAAAATAGTGCCTGGCGCACTTACTCGCGTTGCATTAAAAAAAGGGTCCATCGTGGTGAACTCATCCCAGGGTGGAGGAAGTAAAGACACCTGGGTACTTGATAATTAATAAATATAGAACAATATGTTAAGCAGGGTTGCAGAAACCATTTATTGGATGAACAGGTATATTGAACGCGCGGAAAATTATGCGCGATTCATGGATGTAAATTTCAATCTTTCGTTGGAACTTTCACCCGACCTGGAGGAACAATGGAAGCCATTGGTGGTCACCAGCGGTGACTGGGATCTTTATAAATCCTTAAATAAAAAAATTGATAAAAGTAAAGCTATTCATTTCCTTGGTTTTGACATAAGAAACCCAAATTCGATGCACAATTGCATCGTCAATGCAAGAGAAAATGCACGTGCAATCCGGCCTGAAATAACGAGAGAAGTGTGGGAGCAGATAAATTATCTCTACTATTTTGTAAAAGATGGTGTGAAGAAAAAAATGTGGGAAAGAGTGGATCCCAGGAATTTCTTTATAGAAATCAAGAAAGGTTGCCAGTTACTTTATGGCATTTTAGATTCCACGATCTCTAAAACGGAAGCATGGCATTTTGGGAAAATGGGACAAATGATTGAACGAGCCGACAAAACTTCCCGAGTCCTCGATGTTAAGTATCATATGTTGTTGCCAACACCTGAAGCGATCGGCTCTCCACTTGATCTGGTTCATTGGTCGGCCTTGCTAAAATCAGTAAGTGCCTATGATATGTACCGAAAAGCGTATGGTAAACTGACGCCACCCACAATTACCGAGTTTTTGATTTTTGATCTTAATTTTCCTCGTTCAATGAGAAGTTGCCTGGTAGCGGCAGAACAATCACTGCAGGCCATATCATTTAACGAAACACTGTCAACAAATCGAGCAATCAAGCAATTGGGCATATTAAAATCGCAGTTAGAGTATGCCGAAATTAATGACGTATTTAGCACTGGTTTACATGAATATCTTGATGATTTTCAACTCAAATTAAATAGTGTATCACAAGAAATTTATAATGTATATTTCTCAAAAGAGAACATATTAAATGATAACCACTTTATTACTAATTAATATTAACGAATGACTTACTGTGCAGGCATTAAAGTAAAATCTGGAATAATCGCCATCTCGGATACGAGAATCACTTCCGGGCATGAAACGACCATCGCTAAAAAGGTATTTACTGTAAATAAAGAAAAGCATTCGTTCTTTATCATGACATCCGGGCTTCGCTCAGTAAGAGATAAAGCAATTACTTACTTCAAAGAGATAATCGATGAGAACGATGAATCGTTCAATAAGCTCTATAAAGCAGTAAATGCCTTTGCTGTACAAGTAAAACGAGCTGCTTCAGAAGATAAATCATCGTTAAAAGAGGCAGGCCTTAATTTTAATTTAAATGCCATCGTAGGAGGACAGTTGCAAGACGATGAGGAGCATAAAATTTATTTGCTATATCCGGAAGGAAATTGGGTAGAGGTTTCGGAAGGATCGCCTTTCGTTATTATTGGGAACAGTGGTTATGGAAAACCAATTTTAGACAGGGCCATTAAGTATGATTCTACCATGCGATTTGCACTCAAAGTCGGATTTCTTTCATTTGATGCCACGCGGATCAGCGCCAATGATGTTGATTTCCCCATAGACATTATTTCCTATAAAAAAGATTCGTTTAATATTATTGAAAGAAGATACGAATCAGATGAACTTCACACGCTATCAAAAAAATGGAATGACACCTTGCGAGATGCGATCAGAAGTATGTCACATGATTGGATGGAAAGACTTGATATTGAAGATAAATCCGACAGTGTGACAAAATGAAATTCAAAATAATACACAAAACTGAATATCAATTTACATCACCCGTATTTCTTGAGCCACATTATATTAGATTAAAACCCAGGCAAACACATTCCAATCGGGTGGAATATTTCAATCTGGACATTACCCCACAGCCAGCAGGAATTTCGCTTCAACGTGATGAAGAAGGTAACCTCATTCATTTTTGCTGGTTTGAAGGACTGACACCTGTATTGTCCATTATATCAGAGTCAATTGTCAACTCGCCCGAATATAATCCATTCGATTTTTTAATATACCCAGCATCCTATTTTATAATTCCCTTCGCCTACTCTGAATTTCAAAAGCATTCGTTGATAGCTGACCTGACCCATGAGCCAATTTCTGCACCATTGAACAACTATGGGAACCTAATCGCAAAGGAAGTTAACTTCGACACTATAAAATTTGTCACATTACTCACGCAACACATCCACGCTGATTTTGTAGTTGAATTCAGAGAAACCGGTTCACCGCATCAACCCGATGAAGCATTTGAATTAAAAAGAGGATCATGCAGGGACTTAGCCTGGATGCAGATCAACCTTTTGCGCTCTATGGGAATCGCTTCAAGATTTGTCAGCGGATATTTCTATTTTCCACTGGAAAAAGAAGTAGGATATGAATTGCATGCGTGGCTAGAAGTATTTATACCCGGTGCCGGGTGGATCGGTTTCGATCCAAGCCACGGAATCATAACAGGATACACACACATACCTATCGTTTCAAGTTTTCAGTTCCAGCAGACACTGCCGGTGACAGGCACTATTCGGGGTGATGGGGAATCTGATTTGTTAACCAGCGTTAATATTGAAGTTATTACTTAGGTGATCACTTTTATTATTGGGTTAAAAATTCAATCATTCGGTCAACCAGATCATCAGCATGTTCCGATTTAAAAAGATGCTGGGCATGGGCGTTGCCATCATAGACTTTAAGAATTTTAGGTTGAGAAGATTTTTCTTCGATCTCTTTAACACCATTATAAAATCGGTCTCCGCGGGCAACAATAAATAGCTTATCAATCGAAGTCGATTTTATAGCGGGGCCTCCAGCAGGAGCTAACAATATCACTTTCATAATATTTGTATGTTCTTTTTTATCCAGTGCAGTAAGAACAGCAGCACCACCCATACTACCGCCAACAATATAGATATCCGACATACCCATCCCTGAAACGTAATCAATGGCACCGGATACATCCAGATATTTTTGATCATTGTCCTTTGCCTTACTGTTTCCATAACCTCTGAAATCTATCGACAATGACGATATTCCTTTGGCCTTCAGCTTTTCGGCCAAAAAATACCAACTCTCTTTATTGAATACCCCACCGTGAGCAAAAATTACTACTTGTTTACTTTTGCCATCAAAATAGGCAGCTTCTATTTTACCCCTATCGGTAGTGGTATAATGAACAATTTTAAAATCGTTTTGAGCAGTCATTGCTGTTGGCAGCATCATAAACAATAATAATATAATTGCTGTGGCTGACCCATTTATGTTTATGCAATTCATAGTTAATAAACATTTAAATAAACTATCTCAAAGTGTTAAACGATGATTCGTCCATCGCTCCACATCACCCTCATAATGGGTAATTAAAATTAATGTGGTGTTCTCATTTAAACAGGAGGTAAGGTAATCATTTACTCGCTTTTTTTGAATGGGGTCAAGAAACTGGAAAGGCTCATCCAATAAAAGAAGTTCCTTGCTACAGATAAACATGGCAATTAACAGCACGATTTGCAGTTGACCGCTTGAAAGTTGGAACATCTTTTTTGACATTAGGTTTACTACCTGAAAAAAGTTTAGGACTTGAATGATAAGTGATTTTTCCACGTCATTTTTCGAAATCAGGTACTCTTGAACGGTCAGTTGTGAAACTGCATGATCCAAAAAATGTAATTGCTCAGGTCCGAGGTAACTAATTCGTCTTTTAATGTCCCAGATGGATTCCCCTGTTCCTCTGCGTTTTCCAAAAAGGTAAACTTGTTGGCTATAGGCCATCGGGTGATCCGCATAGATCAGACTAAATAGCGTTGTTTTTCCTGAACCATTACGCCCTGTAAGCGCCCAACGTTCACCTCTATTGATTTTCCAGTTCAAATGCTCAAGGATAATCTTAGCATGATATTGAATTTTAACATTTTTCATTTCGACTACCGTTTCGGTATCGGAAGGGTTAGGTATATGGTTATTGAAATTAACCTTCTCCTTTACGATTCCGCCATTTCGGGAAGTGATGATCGCAGAGGAATGATCAAGAATAATTTTTTTTATAATCGAATTCGGAAGTTGTTGATGATCGTGGTCGGCAATTATCAATTGGATATTATAGTGGGTAACCAGATGGTCCAGGAATTCACTCAATTCAATTCGGCTGATAAGATCAAGCCCCTCAAAAGGATAATCGAGCAGCAACACTTGGGGCAGGCTATCAAGTAACTGCTTCAGGATGATAATTTTTTTGAGTTGTCCATTGGAAAGTCGCTGAAGTGGCACGTTGAGAAGATGACCAATGCGGAAAGATTCCGGAAAATTTAATTTGTCCAAATTCTGATAACTCTCTCCAAAAAAATCTATTACGGTAGGTAAGGGACTTTCTTCAATTGAGTAATATCGCTGCTGATAAAATAGATCAGGTCCACTGATCAGTTCATGCAAAGCATGGATGGGCACGTAGTGAATATTCTTTTTACGTAGGTCATACTTCTGTTCCCAGTCTAGCGAATCATCAACAAAATCGTAAGTAATCGTACCTGATTTCGATTGAATTTTTCCTGCAATCAGGTTTAGTAAACTGGTTTTTCCCACACCATTCTTTCCTTCAATCAGGTAGCTAATGCCCGATTCAAATTGAATATTGAGTTGATAGAATATATCCGTGTTCTGAATGGAAACGGAAATATCCTGAAGATTAATCATACTGTGCCGTCAGATAAAACAAAAGCGAATTACGATTTCCGTTTATAATTGATGCGCCATTGCAATTGCCAGGAATCACCACCATCATTACTCATCTCCCAGTCCCAGGTGAGTGTATCTTTTTTGATATTGTAAAATACCATGCGTTGAATGATTTTCTTGCCTTTTACTTCCTTCATTTTGGTCATAAAAATTCGTTTATCACCTTCCGCTTTTCCCACAAAGTCAAAATAACTACCCGTATTATCGGCCCATGCCTGATGCCAGGTTTTATTTTGGGAATTATATACGCTGAGACTCATCCCTTTTAGTTTCCCATCTCCTGATAAGAAATTTTCCTGAATTACCCGATTATCCAAGATACGGACAATGTGGTTTGTTCCGTGCGCGATTTCTCCCGAGGCATTTGTCCAGGTTAATTCCCAATTTCCAACCCAAAAATCGAAAAGGGTGGAGTCGGACGAAGACAATGATTGCGCCGTAGTTGATATGCTGATTGCTGATAAAAGAATCAATAGTAAGTTTCGCATCGTAGATTGTTTGAAAAGATGATTAACATTAAATTTAATTCCTTATGTCGATAACTTCCAAAAATAAAGAGGTATTCGGCCTTCCAAAAGGTAGTTGTATTGATATTTTATATTTAAAGCAATAGTGAGGCCATAAACAATTATAAAATGGATATTCAACTCATAAACGAGCTTATCTCGGCCTTGCTACAAATTGGCGTTTTCATTTTAATCCCATTTATTGTTTTTCTCTTTAGGAAAAGCAAGACAGAATCCTTTCAGCAATATATTGGCTTGATCAGACCAACATCAATTTCAATCCGCTATTCGATTTTCATTTCGTTGTTATTTTTATCATCAGTGATTGTGTTATTATTCCTGGATGATAATTTGAAGCAAATCATGCTGGAACCTCCAAGCATCACTGGAAAATTGAGAGGCATGCCTCTTAACTTCAATACGGTCATGATACTGTTGATCATTGCTCTATTTAAAACTTCTTTATCTGAAGAAATACTTTTCAGGGGATTTATTGCCAATCGCCTGATGAATTGGTTAGGGTACAAGAGAGGAAATGTTTTGCAGGCGTTAATCTTTGGGCTTGTTCATTTGCTATTATTCTGGCTGATGACAAGGGCATCAGTAAGTGTGCTGCTATTTATTTTTGGATTTTCAACCTTTGCTGGTTATTGCATTGGATTTATTAAAGAGAAATATGCCCATGGCAGTATTATTCCTGGATGGATTGCCCACGGACTTGGCAACGCATTATCCTATTCGATAATTGCCTTTGTTATTTAAATACATCTTTTTACCATGAATACAGATGGGTTATTCGAAGAAATCTATGGAGAAATATCTTGCTGACTGGTTCTGAATCTTTCCGGAGTTAGCCCGGTATATTTTTTAAAGAATCTGCCAAAATATGAGTTGTCATCAAAATTAAGTTGATAAGCAATTTCGGCTACGGTAAGTTGAGTGTGTGCCAAAAGACGCTTGGCTTCCAACAATACCCGCTGACGAATTAATTCACCGGCTGGTTTACCAGATCGCTTTTTACATATCGCGTTTAAATAATTTGGCGTTACATGCAACATAACGGCATAGTCCTTTGGAGTTCTTATTTTTTCAAAGTGCAGTTCGATCAATTCCTGGAACAAGAATAATAAGTCTTGTGCAGATGTTTGTTTTTGAGATGAAGAAACATAGAGTCTGGTGGCTCGGACCAGTAATGTACCAATAGCGTAGAAAATCGCATCACGACTAAAATCATCAGGGGCCTTTACTTCCGTTTCCATAAATTCAAATTCTTCAATCCAATGTCTTGTTTCATTGGAGGTCAAATCCAGAAAGCATGGTTGTTGTATTTTAAATAACGGCCAGTTAGCCATAATTTTTCGACCTTTTGATAACGCTACGAAGCTATCCGTGAAAAAAAGCACAAAACCTTGAACGTCTTGTAACTCGTTCCATGCGTGCACCTGACCGGGTGCAATTAAGAACAGTCGGTTGGCCTTCAACTCATATCTCCTAAAATCAATATCATGACTTCCCTTTCCTCCGGTTATTAATAGAAAAGAGTAGAAGTAATGACGATGCGGTAAGCGCAAATGATCAATGTTGTTTGCAAAATAGGCGAAACGGAAGAGGTCAAATTCTCTGGCGTCCTGTGGATGAGTAGCCTTAAGGGATTCAATTGAATAGGACGGAATCGAAGTAAGCTCATAGCTCATAAGTAAATAGTGCCATCAATGGGTTGATTCTCACCATCGAAATGGACTTTATTTGCTCAATTTTGTAAATATATAATAGTTATCCTAAAGTTAGCTGTAAATAAGTACACCATGACTCAATATAAAATAAATAAGATTTTGGTTCCGGTCGATTTTTCGGCCGTTGCAAATAATGCGCTCGAAACGGCAATTGCCATGAGTAAGCGGCAATTGGCAACCTTAACGCTGATTCATGTAATTGAAAACAGCTATGTACTATTTCCACCTGAAGCTGGGGGAGCTGTCAGTGCTATTTTACCTCGATTGGTAAAAGATGCCAATGATAACCTTAGCAACATGGCGAAAGAAATTCGAGTAAAGCATGATATCGTTGTGAGCCATATTGTTCAGTCCGGCAACCCTGCTGATGAAATTTGCCGATGGGCACTATATAAGAGTGTGGATTTGATCGTGATGGGTACCCATGGCGCTTCCGGCTTGCGCGAATTTTTTCTAGGATCCAATGCCTACCGGGTGGTGAAAAATTCGCCATGCCCAGTGATGACGATACCTGGCAGTCGGCAGTGGATTGATTTTAAGAAAATCTTATTCCCCATCAGGATGGTTTCGAATGCGCTGGATAAATATACCAACGTTCGTCCCATCATCAGGAAGAATGGTTCTTCATTGCTCATCGCTGGCATAGTAAAGAAAAATGATACCACAGGATTTGTAGAAATGAAAGCATTGGTGGATACGGTACGCACTAAAATGGCCGATGATGAAGTAATCTGCGGAAGCCAGGTGCACTATTGCGATAATGTATCTCGCCAGGTGCTCGACCTTGCTGATCAAAACAAGCCAGATCTGATTGTGATTACCGCCACACTGGATACCTCCATAAAAGGATTTTTCCTTGGTCCATATACCCAAGATATTGTAAATCACGCCCAACACCCTGTGCTAAGTATAAGGCCTGAGCAATCAAATGATGATGAGGCCTCGCTTCGTCATCTGATGGAAGGATTAAGTGTGCATCAGGAAGCATATGCGTAGCCAATCCAATTACCTGACATCGATTGATATTCGGAAATAAACTTGAACTGACTAAAAATAAAATATGAAAGTAGAAGTAACACATTTAACAAAAGAAGACTATCTGGATTTGAAAGAGAGTATGCTCGAAGCTTATACCCAATGGGGTGCATACTGGCGAGATCATCAGATTGAACAATTACTGCAGCTGTTTCCGGAAGGTCAGTTGTGTATAAAGGTAGATGACAAATTAGTTGGGGCCGCTTTATCATTGATCATCGATTATAAAAGTCTGGGAGATAATCATACCTACAAAGACGCTACGGGCAATTATACCTTTAGCAGCCACAACCTCAAAGGCGATGTGTTATATGGAATCGAGATTTTCATACGACCTGAACACCGGGGGTTGCGTTTAGGAAGACGTTTGTATGATGCGAGGAAGGAACTCTGTGAAAAATTTAATTTACGGGCCATCATTGCCGGTGCCAGGCTTCCTAATTATGGGGAACACGCCAATTCTCTTTCGCCAAAAGAATATATTGAAAAGGTAAAAAATAAAGAGTTATACGATCCTACACTAACGTTTCAACTGAGCAATAACTTCCATGTTCGCAAAATTCTGAAAGGGTATATGCCGGGTGATGTGGAATCAATGGAATATGCCGCATTAATTGAATGGATCAATATCTATTATGAGCCGAACCTTACTTTGTTGAGCGAAAAAAAATTGCAGGCACGGCTTGGTTTAGTACAATGGCAAATGAGACCTTTTAAGGATTTCGAATCTCTTTGTGAGCAAATTGAATTTTTTGTAGATGCCGCTTCTGGTTATAAATCTGATTTTATTTTATTCCCTGAATTTTTTCATGCGCCATTAATGGCGGAACATAATCATCTTTCAGAGGCCGATGCTATCAGGAGACTGGCTATTTATACTGAGCCACTCAAACAAAAATTTACTGAGTTAGCTGTGGCTTATAATAGCAACATCATTGCAGGAAGCTTTCCGGCCATGCGCAATGATAAATTATATAACATCGGCTATTTATGTCACCGGAATGGAAAGGTGGAAGAGTATCAAAAACTTCATATCACTCCTGATGAACGGAAGGCGTGGGGCCTTGTTGGAGGAGACTTATTAAAGACCTATGACACCGACTGTGGTAAGATTGGTATTTTGATTTGCTACGATGTTGAATTTCCTGAATTGCCCAGATTATTAGCTGAAGAAGGCATGGATATTCTTTTTGTTCCATTTCTTACGGATACCCAAAACGCTTATCACCGCGTGCGACATTGTGCACAAGCCAGGGCAATTGAAAACGAATGTTTTGTAGCGATAGCCGGAAGTGTGGGTAACTTACCAAAAGTACATAACATGGACATTCAGTATGCTCAATCGGCTGTGTTCACACCTTGCGATTTTGCCTTTCCCACCAATGGTGTAAAGAGTGAAGCAACACCAAACACAGAAATGGTGCTTATGGTAGATGTGGACATGGAGTTGTTAAAGGAATTAAATCATAAAGGCGCCGTCAAAAATTTAAAAGATAGAAGGAAAGATCTGTATCGATTGGAGTTCATAAACCGTAAAGAGGAGATTTCAAAATTGGAGTTTGCGGTAGTATGATGGTGGATAATCAAAAAAATAGAATGCCCTGAAAGGCTCAGGGATGTATAAACAAAAATTAAATGAATCATGAAAAATACAGGAAAAATAGCAATGGGATTTTTATTTGGAACAGCTTTAGGCGCCACATTAGGTGTACTTTTTGCACCAAAAAAAGGAACAAAAACAAGAGCTTTTATTTCAGATAAAGCGAAGAAAGTGAGTGACACGGTAAATAGAAATTACGGCAAAGCAAAAAACATGCTTAGCCATAAAAATGTCAATGAAGCAGAAACTGTGTTTAATTAATTTCCACTAATAATCTTATGTTTCTTAAAGCCTCTTATTGATGAGGCTTTTTTTACCTCCTTTATCATTATTTTGTTTCAATTTGTAGACTAATTTACGCTCACTAAAGGTTTGTCCATAGAACCGGCCATTCAATCCCGATTAAAAAGTGTGTTGATTTTATGAAGATCGCCTCATTAATAATTACTATTATTTGTTATGTACCCGTTACTGTTTTCTCACAATTTAACGAGACCATTCGTGCTGACCGCCCAGGGCAAGCCATTAGCGCTTTTACCGTAGGAAAAGGTATTTTTCAATTACAAAGTGGCCTTGATTATTTTGGAACGAGCAGTTCCCGAGAGGGGTTTCTCAATAATACAGTGATGAGA
>JAHEMS010000246.1 GCA_024643595.1 Bacteroidota bacterium | reverse complement strand
TTGACTGCCTGCAACAGTTCCCTGGAAATAATGTGAAAGTATTCAATCGGTCGGGAGTAAAAGTGTATGAAGCTGACGGTTATAATAATACTGATGTTGTGTTCAGAGGAATAGGAGAAAATGGAGTTTATTTCCTTGGAGATCAGGTACCGGATGGCACTTATTTCTATATTATTGACAAACGGAATGGATCAAAACCTATTACTGGCTACCTTGAATTAGTAAGATGATGAAAAGATCAGTCATACTCTGCATGCTGTTATCAGCCATCGCTTTCTCAGGTATGGGACAGCAGCGACCGATTCAGTCTTTATACATGTTTGATCCGCTCTTGCTAAACCCTGCCTATGCAGGCACGCAATTGCAGTTAAGCGCCACGGCGATTTACAGAAATCAATGGGTCAACTTTCCGGGTGCACCGAAAACATTTACCGCAACAACACATATGGGTTTTAAACAAAACCGGGTAGGCCTTGGATTAATTGCCGGGCGCGATCAAATTGGCGTGCATGACGAAACATCCCTTTACTTTGCTTATTCCTATAAGTTGCCATTATCGAGATTTGATAAAAATTCATTTCTATCTTTTGGCGTTCAGGGAGGATTTAATACCCTCCGATCAGATTACACCCTAACTATATCACGTGAAGATGATAAGTTTGGGGTGTTTCGTTCCTTTAATCCCAACTTTGGCGCTGGCGTTTTCTATAGAAATAAAAGCACGTACGTTGGTTTCTCCGTACCCTACTTTCTCAACAGTAATATCCTGAATGTTCAAACAGCTTTTGAAAGTTCCGCAAGACGGTACCGTTACTATTATCTTACCGGAGGCTTTACAAAAAAATTATCCAATTCTGTTAAAATAATGCCTTCTGCTCTTGTCCGTATTCAGGACAAAGCACCGTTGACTTTGGACGTAACATTGATCACCGTTTTGTATGATGTAGTCGGTATAGGCGCTTCCTACCGGTGGACCGATTCCTTCATCGGGTTGTTCGAATTACAACTTAATGAAAATTTTCACGTGGGATATGCCTATGATTTCACAACTTCTGATCTACGAACCTATTCAAACGGTACTCATGAAATTATGATTAATTATAGGTTCAAAATATCAAAGTTCCACCAAGGTTTGGATTGTCCTTCTTACTGGTAAATGAAAATGAAAATCAAAAAATAGTAACTTGTTGATTACTTAACGCATGGCTTTCAAAATTCGAGGTACGTATTATTTGTTCTTATTCCTGATCTTTTTTTTATCGGGAGTACCTCTTGCTTTATCGCAAAAATTTACTGTTGGCGTTAAGGCGGGAGCAACGATATCCACCAGCTGGTTTGGCGACAAAGACGATAAAGCCCTGTTTACCAACTCATGGAAACCCGGTTTCTTCGCTGCAGGCCTTGTCAATTTTCCATTAAAGAAAAGTTTTTCCTTCCAAACAGAAGCAGGATTTTCTCAACGCGGACGTAAAGTTAAATTCAATGAAGGAACCTGGGTGAACAGCGCGAACTACCATTACCTCGACGGTTCAATGATGTTGCGCAAATCCTATCCGTTACGTTGGACTAAAAATATAAGTGGCACCTGGTTTTTTAATGTAGGTCCTAAAGTAAGTTATTGGTTAAATGGAAAGGGCAGCGTTTACACGTTAACAGAAAATATTGATCCTGTCAGTGGCGCAGTAACCATTGAAAAAGGTTATTCCTATCCTTATAAAGTTAAATTTGAAAAGGAACCAGAAATTCCCGACAGCCCTGATTTTAATACCATGTATTTAAAGGATGTTAATCGTTGGTTATTTGGTCTTGATTTCGGAGTTGGCGTGGATGCTCCTACTACTTCCTTACAGCGATTTGTTTTTGAAGCCCGATTCACCTGGGGGCATACTTTCTATGGAAATAGGGGTAGCGCATTTAATCGTACGCTTGGCTTTTCTGATAACCTTCGTGCCAATGAGAAAATTCTTTCTTTCTCTGTAGACTATACCTTGAACAGAGATCTGCGAGATTCCAAAAAAGGTAAGAGCACACAGAAAGATGTAAAAAAGGCGAAGCCGAGGAAAGAAATAGACTCTTTGATCCGCTAATACTTCAGCAACAACTCAATTTCCAATTTCACTTTTTCAGCAGAAGGCAACATCATCTTCTCCAGATCAGCATTCAATGGTATTGCTGGTAAGTTGGCCGCGCCCATCGTCCACACCGGAGCATCCAGTTGTTGAAAACATTCTTTTGAAATCCGACCCGCCAGGGATTCTGCAAAGGAATTTAGTAGCGGCTCTTCAGTAAGAATGAAAACTTTTCCATAACGATTTACGACCTCTGTAATACAATTCCAGTCAAGGGGGTTCAAGGTGCGTAAATCAACAATCCCGATCTGACCTCCAAAATGGGTAGACGCTTCCGTCGCCCAATATACCCCCATCCCATAGGTGATAACGACCACCGAATCTCCAGCAGCAATACTTTCCTGATTTGCTTCTTTCACTATTCTGGCTTTACCTAAAGGAACTACATAATCATCATCTGGCTCCAGTGATTTAGCCTCCGTTGTGCCGGGTAGCTTACTCCAGTATAAGCCCTTGTGTTCTAACATGACAACTGGGTTGGGATCATAAAATGCCGCCTTCATCAAGCCTTTCATATCTGCTGCATTAGAAGGATAAACCACCTTAATTCCCCGGATGGTAAGCAATGTAGATTCAATACTTCCTGAATGATATGGCCCACCTCCTCCATAGGCACCAATGGGAACTCGAATGAGCGATTGAACCGGGAATTTTCCGTTAGTGAGGTAACAGCTCTTGGATAGTTCTTCCACGAGTTGATTCATGCCCGGCCAAATGTAATCGGCGAATTGAATTTCCACGATAGCCTTAGCCCCTACGGCACTCATTCCGGCTGTGGAGCCAATAATGTAAGCTTCCTGGATGGGCGTATTAAATACCCGGTGATCACCATATTTCTGGGCCAGCGTTGCTGCCTCCCTGAATACTCCTCCCAGCCGGGATCCGACATCCTGACCATAGAACAAAGCCTCAGGGTGTTTCTTTAAAATTTCATCAATGGCGTGCAGGGCCGCATCCACCATCATTACTTTCTCTGCCAGTTTTGGTGATCGGTTTCCTGACTCTGTAAGGATTAGGGTTGGAGCAAATTCATGCGAGTTGAAATCATCCAACTCCGGATCTGCCGATTGAGATGCCCTGATATAATCTGCCTTTACTTTTTCAATGACCTCGGCTTGGATTTCCTCTAGCTTGTCTTTACCAAAACTTCTTGTTAATAATATTTTTTCAAGTTTAGGTATTGGATCATTTTTTTCATGAAGTGATAAATCATCCCCACGATACCATTCCTTTCTCACGCCTGAAGTATGATGTCCTAGCAATGGGCATGTGGCATGAATTAATACAGGACTTCGATGCGTACGAACAAATTCAATAGCATCCTTCAAACATGCATAGCTGGAAATAAAATCAGAACCATCAACAGCTCTTCGTTCAAGGCCTTTAAACCCTGCGGCATATTCAAAGGCGTTCATGGCCCTCATCTCATTCCCCTTGGCCGAAATGCCCCAGTTATTATCTTGTATCAAGTAAATAATTGGAAGCTTCTTCAACACAGCCATCTGAAATGCTTCCGACACCTCTCCTTCAGTGACTGAGCCATCACCCATTGAGCACAACACTATTGGTTTGATATCTCCTTTTCCTAATCCCTGTTCTTCCAGGTAGGCAATACCATGTGCCATGCCGGTTGCTGGAATCGCCTGCATTCCTGTCGCTGAACTTTGATGTGGAATGATCGGAAATCCATCACGCTTAAGTGCCGGATGGCCATAATATGTTCGGCCTGCCGAAAAAAGATCATCACGTTTTGCCATCAGCTGCAGCATCAGTTCATAGGGTGTCAGTCCTATGCCCAGCAATATTGATTCATCACGATAATACAGTGAAGCATAATCATCGCCGGTTAATTGAAGACCAGCAGCCAGCTGAATAGCCTCATGGCCGCGTGAAGTACTGTGAACATACTTGCTGCATAGATCTTTATTGCGCTCATAGGTGGAAGCCATTTCCCGTGCGGTAAGCATTAAGGTATACGCTTTTATCAGTATATCATTTTGCGCAACTTCTCCGTCCATGAAATGATTTTCCGCAATCGCTTTATTCATAAATATTTATCAGCAGAACAAATATAAAACATTTAATACCCTGTGGCGATAATGAATGCAAATCATGTTTTAACTCCTTATAAAAAGAAAATATTATTGGTGAAAAGTCATTTTTCAACACTGACGATTAGAATCATTGCGTAATGCGTCAATGGTCATGGCATACCGATCAATCAATGAATTATTTTTACTACACAATTAAAAAAAGGAGGTAAATTATGACACTTGTAAAAAGATCGAATTTCCCATCGTTATTGAACGAAAGATGGTTGACTGATTTTATGGACACTGATCGTTTTTTCGACAGCGATTTACTTAAAATGACCTATGCTCCACCTCTACCTCTTGTAAACATTTTAGAAGAGGAAAAAGAATTCTTATTGGAGATGGCAGCACCAGGAATGACGAAGAAAGATTTTCATATCAACATCGATAATGGTGTACTGACAATTTCCGCAGAGAATAAAGTTGAAAAGGAAGAAGTTAAGAAAGACTTCACCCGCAAGGAATTCAGTTTCAACTCATTCACCAGATCATTTACACTTCCAGAAAATGCAAGTGATGAAAAAATCGATGCTACTTATGAAAACGGAATTTTGAAACTTCATATTGGCAAAAAAATGCTGACCAAAGTTCCACCTAAAAAAGAAATTGCTGTTCATTAGTAGTTGGTGTTAAAACTACAGCCATGGCATCAACATTATCTTCGAGGCTCTTGGAGAACCTGTTTATCGTAATGAAATGATGGTTGGTAAATCCTATGGCTGTCTCAAAAGGAAAACCCTGTGAAATACAGGGTTTTCTTTTTTAAAATGAATTACTCAGTTCAAATGATTTATTCAATTTTAAAATTAATGATGTTGATTCAATAAAATCAAGGGTCTGTTGCCCATCGCTAAACGCTTCTTCAGGTTTCTGATGCGTTTCATAGATGATACCATCAGCACCTGCCATTACAGAAGCCAATGCTACCGGCTCAACAAATTCCCGTAAACCAATGCCGTGAGAAGGATCTGCAACCACCGGGAGATGCGACTTCTCCTTAAGAATAGGAATGGCGTTGATGTCAAATGTATTACGACTCGCCTTTTCATAGGTTCGTATTCCACGTTCACATAATACCAACTTTTCATTACCGGCCGAAAAAACATATTCCGCAGAAGACAATAGTTCTTCGATTGTTCCAGAAATACCTCGCTTGATCATCACCGGTTTATCCACCTTTCCCAGCTCATCCAGTAAATTGAAATTTTGGGTATTCCTCGCTCCCACCTGGAACACATCGACGTAGGGATACATCTCCGCAATTTGACTTACCTGCATCACTTCGGTAATAATCTTTATTCCCGCTGCCCGGGTTTTTTGATGCCACATTCTCAATCCATCAATCCCCAGTCCGCGAAATGCATACGGAGAACTGCGTGGTTTAAATACACCCCCTCGCATGATTTTAACTCCATTCGCTTTCAAATGATTAATCGTGAGGTCAACCTGCTCTTCGCTTTCTATGGAACAAGGGCCAGCCATGATGGAAAGATTTCCGTCACCAATAGCAACATCATCCCCTAAATCAATAATGCTTTGATCCACCTTCCATTTACGGGATACTAATT
>JAHEMS010000004.1 GCA_024643595.1 Bacteroidota bacterium | reverse complement strand
TTACAAGGACGCTATGAAGTGCAGTTGCTGGATAGCTGGGGAGTAAAAAACCCGACGTATACTGATATCGGTGGAATTTTTAGAAACTGGGAGACTGAGAAAGATAAGATCTAAATGGGAAAAGCTCCGTTAAGTAACCCTGCGAAGGCACCCGGTTTGTGGCAAAAATTGAAAATATCATTTCGTGCACCAAGGTTTAATGAGAAGGGACAAAAAGTAGAAAACGCCCGCTTTAATTATGTTGACTTAAATGGCATTCGCATTCATGACAATGTGGAAGTCCCATTACCAACCGGGGGTCCTGTAGAAAATAATGAGAAGCCATATGGACCATTAATGATTCAAGGGGATCACGGACCAGTTGCCCTCCGGAACATAAAATATACCCGGCTCAAAGAAGCTGGTGTAGCCCTATCTGACTTAACCTACCAAACCTGGTATGGAAATTTTAAGCTTATATCAGATTACACAGGGTTAAAACCAGATGCGTGGGGTACACTGACCGAGTTGACCTGTGAGGTGTTGGAAAATGAGGATGCATACGGCTCGAGTTACAGAGGAACAATCACCGTTTCGGACGATGGCAACTACAAATTGATTTTGGCTTACACAGGAGGAGGACGCCTGGTAGTAAATAATCAGCAACTCATTAATTACCAGAGTGGTGATGGTTTTCGAAGAGATGAAGCGACTATTTTGTTGAAGGCGGGTTCTTATCCATTCGAAATTTATAATTTCAAAAATGCCTCTTGGTTACCACCCCGGTTAGGGTTGTTTGTTCAAACAGGAGCTTCTCCAAAAGCATTGCATGCCTTTAATTCTTTTCCCCCCGATGATCAGCCCGTTTCTCCGATTCTGATTAATCCGGGAAGTGAACCAAAGATGATTCGAGCCTTTCTGGATTTTAAAGGTCAGTACAAGCAACGACTTACCCATACCATTGGCGTGGGCGATCCCGCCGGTACACATTATGTATACGACTTGAAATCGGGTAATCTTGCTTGCGTTTGGCATGGCGATTTTGTAGACGCAACACCCATGTGGCATGATCGTGGTGATGGTTCTTTTCGGCCGATGGGTGCTGCGCAATATCTATTCAACAATCAGCCCCTTTCTTTTCTGGCATCTGAGTCCACTCCATTTCCTGTGATTACGAGAGAAGATGAAATTAATCCAGATGACTACCGAGGTAAAGGATATGTCATTGAAGCCAATACAGGAAGACCAATATTTAACTATTTATATCAGGGGATTGTGGTGGAAGATAAAATATATCCTGACCAACAGGGCCGGATGATCCACGAGGTAAATATTAAAAATCGTGGAGCGAAGCCAGGACTTTTCTATAAACTCGCGGAGGGAAAATCGATTGAACAAAATCCAAATGGTGCCTATGCCATCGATGATAAGAGTTATTATATTCGGATAACCAAAGGCGCAACCCCGAAGATTCGTGAAGTAAATGGAATACAGGAATTGTATATTCCAGTTGATGACTCATTCGCCTATTCTATCGTTTGGTAAGTTTCAATCTACAATTTGATGAACATGAAGAAAAAATATATAGCCTATTTGATAAGCCTACTTTCAATAACCTCTTTCCATGTATTGGCACAGCTTAACAAAACACTAACAGAGGATGATTACTATAAAATTCTTACCCTGCCTACACCGGAAGGCATGTTGCTGGAAGTTGGTGGTGTAGCCACCTTGCCTGACGGGAGGATTGCCGTATCTACACGAAGGGGTGATGTATGGGTGGTGGAAAATGCAGCCATGATAAACGGAACACAACCAAAGTACACATTATTTGCTTCTGGCTTACACGAAGCGCTGGGTCTTGTCTATAAAGATGATGCTTTGTATGTAGCACAACGTGGGGAGCTTACCAAACTGATAGACAAAAATGGCGATGGTAAGGCAGATATTTATGAAACGGTTTATGCATGGCCTATATCAGGTCACTATCATGAATATTCCTTTGGCCCCAAGATTGCACCTGACGGAAGTTTCTTTGTTACCTGCAATGTAGCTTTTGGTGATGAGGAATGGTGGCGTGGAGAAAGCCGAGTACCTTGGCGCGGATGGACCCTGAAAATCAGCGAAGATGGAACGATGGAACCATGGGCTACGGGAATGAGATCTCCCTGCGGACTGGGAATGATTGATGGCGAATTTTTTTATGATGATAACCAGGGCGATTGGCAAGGAACAGGCGGAATATTTCATTTAACCAAAGGAAGTTTTACGGGTCATCCTGCAGGATTGCGTTGGGCAGGACGTGATAACTCACCGATAAATATTACCATGGAACAACTTTATGCCAAAGTTGATCCGCGTCAGTTTAAGAGAGAAGGACAATACGTAAAACCCGAAAATGTTCCGGATGAAAAAGATCCGAATCTTTTCTATACACTGAAAAATGATTTTCCTCAGGTGCGGACGGCAGCGGTGTTGTTGCCACATGGTGTGTTGGGAATATCCAATGCAGAAATTGTGCGCGATGAAACCGACGGTAAATTTGGTCCTTTTGCCGGACAAATTTTTGTGGGCGACCAAGGCCAGAGTAAAATCATGCGCGTGGTGATGGAGAAAGTAAAAGGAGAATTTCAAGGCGTTGCCTTCGATTTTAAATCCGGCTTTCAATCCGGGGTGCTTCGCATGAATTGGGGACATGATGGATCAATGTACGCAGGCCTTACCAACCGTGGTTGGGGATCAGCGGGAACTTCTACCGCAGGGTTGCAGCGATTAGTATGGACAGGGAAGATACCTATGGAAATGAAAACCGTGAGCGCGCAGCCGGATGGATTTGAAATAGAGTTTACTTATCCGGTCGATAAGAAGACTGCCGAAGACCTGGATTCTTATTTCGCCAGAAGCTACATCTATAAGTACCATCCCGCTTATGGAAGCCCAACTATCAATGAAGAAAAATTAAACATCAAGGGAGTTAAAGTTTCTGAAGATGGAATGAAAGTAAGAGTTGTTATTGATAACCTTCGTCCTTATTACCTCCATGAAGTTATGTTGGCTGGCGTTAAATCTACAGATGGGTTGCCGGTACTTCATAGTACTGCCTATTACACACTGAACAATATTCCTGACGGTGATAAACTTCCACTCAGTGAATTAAGTACAAAGCGATCATCGGCTATGGCGAAGCCCGTGAAAAAACCGGTGTTGAAAACAACCAGCAGCAGTACAAAGAAAGCCCTAACCTATGCGGAGATTGAGCCATTGTTGGTAAAGAATACCTGTGTTGCTTGTCATCAGCAAAATAAGAGGCAGGTCGGTCCTGCTTTCTCAGATATTGCCAAGCGTAAGTATAGTAATGAACGCATTGTCGAGTTGATCTATAAGCCCGAGCCAAAGAACTGGCCAGAGCATGAAACACCAATGGCCGCGATGCCACAAGTGCCGAAAAGTGATGCTTTACAGATTGCTGCGTGGATTAATTCGTTAAGAGCACCGGCGCCATAGTACAAATTATTTTCTTTTTATGAGAGTCATTTATGACTCAAACAACATAAAGTCTCCTTCATATTTTTCACACATTGCTTGATGAATCCGGTATGCTGATTTTTTCCCTTCCTGATCCACCAGCAGGCATACCGTTCCTCCATTGCCTCCGCCCGTGATTTTTGCACCATACACGCCTGGCGCATTGATGGTAAGGGCAACAACCTCATCAGTTCTGTCTGACCCTAATCCGCATCGGGAATAACTTTCGTGCGATTGATACATCAGATTGCCCATCATTCTTAGGAGCGTTATTTTTTCTGGATTTTTCAAGGACTCATTGAGAGCAAGTAAATAGTTTCTGAACTGTTGCACACGCTCATTTTCATAAACCGGATGGGATGCGGACTGTCGTACCCGGTAAGTTTTTTGTTCATCAATCACGGTTACATGATCAATGGATACTTTATGCTTTTCAAGAAAATCTCGCCCACTCATACTTTCAGGAAGGTGGTGCATCAACGAATCTTCAAATTGCATTACGGAAATATTACTGAGAAAGCCTTGAAAGGGCAGTTTTGTAAAGTCTGTTTTTGATTTAGCCTGTTGCAGTTCTTCCGAAGGCACACCTAAACAATTGGCGATTATGGAGTAACCCATAAAGGCGGCACATCGCACATCACTGTATGAGGCTCCGGCTACAGAATGTCTTACGCCACTGTCTATGCCGATGAATGAAATATCTTCAGGCAACGATATAGAATTTTGAATCTGATCGGGCTGACAGAGAATAGGAAGGAGCTTTTTGGGCTCGCCAAAATAACTGGCCAGTTGATCCATTAAGCCGCATGGAGCACCAACCACTAAATTTTCAACGCGTTGGGCAAAAATGGGCAGCGCGGTGCCAGGTAATTGCACGTCAAATGCTTCAGCTAAGGCTTTCATGGTAGCCACTTCTACTGAAGCCGAGGAGGAAACCCCTTTGCCTAACGGAACGTCTGAAGTTAATCTGAAATCAGCCCCTTTGAAGTCGATGTCCTTTTCTTTTTGTAGAACGAGTGCACAACCTAAAATATAACTGATCCAGTGTGTGGATGAATTCTCCTTGAATTTCTTCTGTGCAAAGGAATAATCAACGGCTTCATGATTTAGATAATTTCGATAGTCGACCTGAACAGACAACTCTTCTCCAGAGCTGATCTTGCTATCAATTTGACATCGATAATCATTGCGCAGGGTCAGTTGAATCTTTGTCTGTTGCACAATGGGCATTTGCAACACGAGCGATCCTGAATAATCGCCAATGCCACCCATTACATCCAATCGACCAGGAGCAGAAGCTACTGTATATTTTTTAATCATGACAGGTACATGATAGTTCAACGCTCAAGGGCATAGTCGTTGAGATTAACTTTTAACAATTCGACCGCTTTGTCTTCGGGCATGGTGTCTGCCATAAAATTCCCTGCTCCAATTTCTGGCCCTGCCAGATATTTAATTAAGCCCGGCTGGCGATAGGGTGGTTGCAACCAGAGGTGCACGCGAAAATCAGGATATTTGTTTCCATCCACCGGAGCTTGCATAATGGACATCACATAGGGAAAGTCCATATGAAAATTCATATCCATTCTTCGCACTACCTGGTGAAACACCGCAGTAAGATCGGCCAGTTCTATTTTAGATAATGTGATTAAAGTAGAATGCGCCTTTTTCGGGAAAATCATTATTTCATAGGCATATCGTGCAAAGAACGGGATAAAGGCAATCGCATTTTCATTTTCAGCGATTACCCGTATTCGGTCTTTCTTTTCATGAAGTATGATTTCTTCAAAAATATTTTTATGATAAGCAGTTTGGTATTGTTCTGCAATTCTGATTTGTTGCTCAACCAGTTTGAATGAAAAATCGGTAGCATAGATCTGGCAGTGAGGATGTGAATTGCTGACACCTACGGCTTCACCCTTGTTTTCAAAAATCAGTACAGATTTGATAGATGGATTTTTTTCAAAATCAATCATCTCCTGTTGAAAAGCAGCAAACACTTTTGCCACCTGATCCAGCTTCATTTGCGAAAGCGTAATGTTATGCCTGGGGTCGTAACAAACTACTTTGGCAATTCCTAAAGCCTGCGCCTTTTTATACAGTGCGTCTGCCGGGGATATGTTTACTTCGGGAGCATTCATGCTCACTACGGGATGATCATTTTCAAAGATGAAGACATCTTCATAGGCCGGATTGGCGCTGCCATGCACGCGGTTGTTACCAGGGCAGAGATAACAGGTAGGATCGTAGGAAGGGGATTCTTTCGGTTTGATCAGGCCAGCACCTTGCCATGGCCGACTATTGCGATGGGCGGAATAAACCACCCACTCTTCGCGCAGCGGATGCCAGCGTTTTTCCCACTTACCTTCAAATTCGCTTTTCTTCATGATTGCTTGTACGGCATGCCATCAGGATCCACATCCATGGCAAGATAATAAAATGATAGAAGGCTATGGTGAACTTAATCCAGATTGGACCATCAATTTTGATTTGCCCCATTATCCAATCCAACTATTTGCTTACAAAATTTCTCACCAAGTTCGAAAATTTAAAAAGCTCTGTTTCATTGTCGAAAATAGAATATCCGGTTGGAAACGAGATAAAAGTTGTTCTTCCCGTAGGGATGCTATCAAATTCGGCAGCGGCCATAAAGGACAGTCAGCTCGTAAAGATGAGCACATATAACGGTAAGATTTCTGATATTTAATCTGTAATTGTTAAATTAAACCGGATTACCCCAAACACCACAAATTATGAAAACAACTAAATATCTATGCACCCTTCTTATTGCATTAGGGTTCATTTCGTTAGCAGAGGCGCAGCAATCTATTGATGATATGGTAAAAGAATGGGAGAGAGCTAAAGCCTTCACGAAGGAGTACCTGGATGTAATGCCTGAAGCAGGCTATGCGCTAAAGCCCACACCCGAAATGCGTTCATTTGCGGAACAAATGCTTCACCTGACGGATGCCAATTATGGATTTACTTCCACTGTTACTGGTGAAAAAAGCCCCGTAGGTCGTGGTGAATCTGAAAAAGTTGAGGATAAATCAAAAGCCAATGTAACTAACCTGGTGATGGCTGGTTATGATTACGTGATCAACAGCATAAAAAAAATGACACCCACACAGCTTGCTGAAATAACAAAATTGTTTGATCGGTTCGAGCTTACAAAAGAAATGGCGCTCGCCAAATCCTTCGAACACCAAACTCATCACCGCGGACAGACTACTGTATATATCCGGCTGGCAGGGGCCAAGCCACCGCAAGAAAAATTATTTTAAGATGAATCGTGAAAGTTCATCGTAGTCAAAGGCACTCATCTTGGAGTGCCTTTTTCTTTTAAATATTGCCTGGCAAAATGGAATATCTATTATCACTACTAAGTATCACCGAAGCCGTCTGTGCGTTTACCTGCAAAGGTGGCGTTAGCCGCTACTTTCTTAAATCTACTGTTACCTTTCCTTCTTTCTTATTAAGCAAAATCTCTTTTGTCTTTCCTTTAACAGTTACTCTATATTTTCCATAAAAGGCAGGGACGGAAACAACGCCATCTTTTCCTGCCGTTTGTGTTTCCTTCGTCCACCATTCTCTGAAGATCAGATTTTGGTAAGCATCAGCGGCTGGAGTTGGTGACCAATCTTTTCTATACAAGGATGAAGCAGGAATCCAGTTGGCGCCTGCCCAAAATCCCCACATAATCATACCCTCTACCGCGGGATGGGCAAAGCAGACTCTATAATAGTCCGTTAGCTCTTTCGCTTTCAATGCCTCCTCTTCGGGGGTCATCACCAGAACTTTTTCGGTGAGATATTTGGAGCGCTGTCCTGGCATATTAAACTCAGTTATACGGATCGGTAATTTAAAAATGGCCAAAGAGTCCAGCGCCTTTCTTAGTTCGCTACGATCAAATGTATCAGCGTGCAAGTGACCCTGCACTCCAATTCCTGCAATGGGAACATCCTGCTTCAGCAACTTCCTGATCTGGGTCATGTACTCAGGCAATTTATTTCCGGTCAGAATATCGTAATCATTTAAAAAGAGTTTGGCATCCGGGTCGCCGTTATGTGCCCATTGTGCCATGAGCTTGGTGATCTCAGGACCAAGTCTGTCCTCATAATAATTTCCATGCACCATTTCATTGTTGAGGTCATATTCTACAAAGCGTCCTTTGTATCTCTTGGTTACCGTCTCCGCTCGGTTCTGCAATGTCTGCCTCAATTCCTGGTCATCCATTTCTTTCAACCAGGGCTGTACAAATTTAGGTATTCCCCAGAACAGGTTGTGGCCCCTCAATGGGATGTGATTTTTTTCAGTCCAGTTTAATATGCCATCTACAGCTGCATAATTCACCTGACCTTTTTGCGGCTCCATGCTTCCCCACTTCACCGCATTTTCGGTGACGGCAGAGTTGAAGTTTTTCAGAAAATTTTCTTCGTATTGCTTTCGGTCATTCTCCGGCATCGAGCCAGTACCAAATTGGTTACTGATGGCACAACCAAACCAGAACTCATGACTCAGCTGTTCTACTTCAACTTTATCGCCTGGTTTAGCTTTAATCGTTAGGGTGCCTTTGCGGTATTTGACGATGTCCTGATCGATACCATCATACTGAGCAAAAGCTACTGATAAAATGGTTGATTGAAACAGCAACAAAAGGAAAAAACCTAGGCTTATTATGTTGATTGGGAGCTTACTATTTTTCATACTGGTCAAGTTTTGAGTACAACAACATGTTTTGAAACTACTTTTTCTTTTTCTTGGGCGGGGTCACTATTGGTTTCTCAACAATTCGATCCAGCACAAAGGCGATGTCAGGACCAACATAGTTGGCATGACCTCCTTTGGTCAGAAGGATAGGAACTTTGAACTGTATTTTCCCATCAACCGTGACTACTTCTTTTTCATCCAGGTAAACTCCGCGCCAGGTGTGGAATAACTTAAGTTTATATTTTCCTTCGGGCATTGAGTAGACTGTTACCTGATCTCCGGCCACGTCGGTTTTTGGATTTACTACCCAACCGTATGTAAGCAGATCGCTTTGCATACCGAATCCGTCTCCTTCGGGAATAGTCACCTGCACGCGTTTAAGGTTAGTCATTTTTGAAAAGGCAAGGGAATCGGTGAACCTACGGATGTTCAACAATTGGCTTGAAACGGCCACATCATTCATGCGTGGACTAAAAGCCCACCAAAACGGAGTCATGCAAGAGCCGGTAGCCAGTGAAACCCATAATACATTATGATGCATGGCAAGATAACCGGGCATACCAGGTTCAAAATAGGTATGATCCCATCCGGTCTCCCCAATGATTACCGGCTTGCCATAATCATCCCATATTTTAGTGATCTGTCCGGCATAATTGGTATAGCTATGTTTCAAAGGATGTACATCAGCAGAGTCAAGTGTGCCACTTTTGGTAATTGGAAAACCTTGTGCTTCATAAATTTCTCTACCTGCAATGTCGGTTGACTTGTATCCATCATGAAAAAATTCTTTCAGTCCACCACTGCGGGTGCCTGTCGTTGGGTGATTATACGGATCGTTTGTTTTGAAATAGTCATGGACTTTTTTAGTCCACTGTCCGGCCATCACGCTGTCACCGGAAACCCATCCATCAGTGCCATTAATTTCATCCACGATAAACCAGATAGCCAAAGATCGGCTGTAACCCCATCGTGCAATGAAATAACGGTAAAGTTTTTCCTGGTATTTCCACGCTTCTTCACTTCTATAAAAATCTTTAGCAGCGGTGATTTGCTGATATGGATTTGAGAACCAGCGTATGTTGCCTCCACCCCAAACCGTTTCGGAGAGAAAGGAGTGAAACCATAAGTTAAGACTGACGACTATTTCACGTTCTTCACACAATTCAAACATATCGTCGATGCGGGCGCAGACTTCCTGGTCATAACGGCCAACACCAGTGGCGAGTGTTTCAAGGGGTGTAATAAAGTTGCTGATGAAGTTAACGCCTTTGCTTTTCAACTCGTCCAGGTTTTCTTTCGTTACTCTTCCGTTGTACCACAAGCCCACGCCAAAAAAAGGAGTGCCATTCTTATGTTGTAAAAAGCGCTTGTTGTCGGCAATAGAAATCGGGCCGCTATATTTTGATTTATAGACATTGAATGTTTTCTCCGGACTCATTACCTCACCTCGATTTTCTTTCACACGCACTGTATATTTCCATCGGCCAGGTTCATCGGGAGAAAATCGTAATTTCCAGGGGGTTCCAAAACCGGTCTGATAAAACCCGGGAATTTTCCACTGTTTACCTGAGGGGGCAGTGAACGTGGCCATCACATCAATATCTTCCGGATCAAAGGGGTTGGCATAGTTGGCACTGATAGCAAGTCTTACTTCAAACTTATCATAGAGCGCCACGGAGTCGATCTGAAAGATGTTGTTGATAACAGGGCCGGCAGGAGGTGCAGATATATTCTGTGCGATTGCTAATGTCATGGTTAGCAAGATGAGGCCAGGGATCAAAAGTTTTTTCATAGATAGGTATTTGTTATGGATAAAGAAGATACCTATTGTGAGTTGGGGTTCAAAGCGTTATTACATTAGCGGACTCTTTCGATTGTTTATTGAAGTAAATGGAATGATCAGTTGTTGAAGTGAGACGTCTTTATTAGGTATGCTGTTAACTGATATCTGTCAAGGAAATAATTTCATCACCTGAAAATTTAAAAATGGATTTACCTTTAAGATTTAGCACTTCACCTTTTTTGAGTCCATGGGGAAGATCTTTCGCGAGAATGGCATGATTGTCGATATCCACTTCGGTTTCATATGACCTATGCATGACGGCAGTTATGGTTTGCTTCCTTTTTGAGAATATTTGTTTTGCGAGATCGGCTTGTTCTTTTACTGCGGACAACCCACTAAGCGAGATAGTAACAATTCCATTGGAAATATTTTCAAACACGATGTCATCATGAAAGAAGGTAACCATATTTTCAATATCAAAACGGTTATAGGCATCCATGTAACCGCTTATAATTTTTTCTCTTTGTTTCATGAATCTTTTCAATGAAAGCGTTGAGAAAATCCGGTTACTTCTCTCCGCTCATTCCTTGAGATTGCGCGTATGAAATTACCTTTTGTTTTTGTGTGCCGATATTATCGATATGCAATTCGACTTCATCACCTGCTTTGAGAAATATCGGTGGCTTGCGTCCCGAACCAATACCTGAAGGCGTGCCGGTAGAAATCACATCTCCGGGTAGCAACGTCATATGAGCACTGGTGTAGCTGATCAATTTGGCGACCTTAAAAATCATGTCTTTGGTATTGGCCTGCTGCATGATTTTGCCATTCACCGTTAGCCACAGATTCAACTCTTGTGCGTCACCTACATTTTGCGGTAAAATCAAGTAGGGTCCCAGAGGCGCAAATGTATCGGCACTTTTGCCTTTGTCCCATTGTCCGCCATCTTTCTGCAATTGCCACTCGCGTTCACTGTAATCATTCATGATGGAATATCCAGCTACATAATGGAGAGCTTCTTCTTCACTTACATAGGATGCTTTTTTACCGATCACAACTGCCAGCTCAACTTCCCAATCCATTTTTTCAGAATTTCTAGGAATGATGGCGTTATCAAATGGTCCGCATAAGGCGGTAGTGGATTTCATAAAAATGATGGGCTCTTTGGGTATGGATGGTGCAGATGAACCTGACCCTTCCTTGATATGTTCGAGATAGTTTAAACCAATGGCAATAATTTTTGAAGGTCTTGCCACACATGAACCCAGGCGCTGATCCGCCGAGACCTTTGGGCATTTTGCCGCGTTGGTTGCCAGCCAGGTTTGCAGTCTTCTAATTCCATCTTTGCCGAAAAAGGCTTCATTGTAATCTTCACCAAAACCGGAAACATCAAGGCTGGTGCCATCGGGATAGGCTACTGCCGGTTTTTCATTTTCAAAATTACCAAACCGAAAAAGTTTGATTTGAGCATGATTTAATGGCTGAGCTATTGAGGCTATTGCCAAAGCCAAAATGTACACGGTGAGGAATATTTTTTTCATTTTCAATGGTTCAAGAAATAAGATAATGCATTCCGAATTGAGTTGTCCACCATTTGGTGTTATGCGGATACTTCAAAACTTTCCGAGGAAGCGCGTTTCAAATAATCTTCATAATCAAATGGCACGTCACCACCTTCGAGTAAACATCCATTGGGAACCGTGGGATAAATTTCTTCATAGGTTTTCACGAGGTTCATAAACACCCTTCGATAGACATGTGTGCGATTGATTTTATCCGGGTGATCTATGCCCGAAGCAGCTAATAGTTCAACGAAGCTTTCCACGGTGTGTTTGTGATAGTTGGCTACCCGTTTGGTTTTGTCTGTCACAACGAGTCCCTTCATGAAGTAGGGATCTTGTGTAGCTACACCTGTAGGACAGGTGTTCTTATTGCATTCCAGCGCCTGAATGCAACCCAGGGCCATCATCATGGCCCGTGCGCTATTGCAGGTGTCGGCACCCAACGCCATGGCGCGAACGATGTGAAAGCCGGTAAGTATTTTACCGGAAGCGATCAATTTCATTTCATGTCGAATGCCAAATCCGCGCAAGGCATTGTCTGCGAATGCGAGCGCATCCAGCATTGGCATACCCACAAAGTTACTGAACTCAGGAGGTGCTGCTCCGGTGCCGCCTTCGCCACCATCAATAGTAATAAAGTCAGGGTAGGTATTTAGACTCACCATGGCTTTACAGATGGAAAGAAACTCGCTCTTTCGACCGATGCAAAGTTTAAACCCAACTGGTTTGCCACCGGATAATTCACGAAGGCGTTTAACAAAATTTATTAATTGAACAGGCGTAGAAAATGCACTGTGAAACGGAGGTGAGAATACAGTTGTTCCGGCCTCTACCAAACGGATGGCTGCGATTTCTGGAGTATTTTTTTTAGCTGGGAGAATGCCACCATGACCAGGCTTGGCCCCTTGCGAAAGTTTGATTTCAATCATCTTCACGTTTGGCAGTGTGGCATTCTTTTGAAAAGCGTCATCAGAAAATTGGCCGTCTTTTGTTCGGGCTCCGAAATAGCCCGTACCAATCTGCCAGATTATATCACCTCCGGGTTGAAGATGATAGGGACTGAGCCCTCCTTCACCGGTATTGTGTGCAAATCCGCCTTTCTTTGCTCCACCATTAAGCGAAAGTATTGCGTTTTGGCTCAAGGAGCCAAAACTCATTGCGCTCACATTGAGCACACTCATGTCATATGGTTGTTGGCAATCCTTGCCTCCCATTCGAACGCGTGGATTGTGATCCATTTTATGAAAATCATGCGGTAATATGGAATGCGTCATCCACTCATAGCCTTCGGCGTATACGTCCAGCTGCGTGCCAAAAGGCACCGTGTCAACTTGCTTTTTTGCACGCTGATAAATTACCGAGCGTTCATTCCGGTTGATAGGAGCTCCATCGGTATCATTCTCCACAAAGTATTGTTGAATTTTTGGACGCAAATCTTCAAAAACATAGCGCAATCGACCAAACACCGGAAAATTTCTGCGTATAGATTGTTTCTTTTGTGTAACATCCTTTATACCCATATAGATGAGTGGAACGATCAGTATAAACAGAAACAAAACATCTACCCAGAAAAAACTCCACACCAATATTATGGCGGTTGCAAAAACAGAGAGGACAACAAAAAGCTGACGAGGGGTCATATATTGCGAATTTTAGTGAATGACCGGATAAATTAGTGATTTCGTATGAGCAATTCAAACCACCCGGTTAAAATGCAAAGGGCATCAAGCGAAATGATCGCTTAGGCAACTTTCATCTGCACAATGCCACGATTTTTATGAAATCTAACTTCAAAGTGTTTTAGAATAAAGTGATTCATGCGGTTTTCAGCAAGCTGGGCATGACGGTTATCAGGAAGGAAAACGGTCAGGTCTAAAACAGCTTGTAAGAATAACTCGTATTTGCAGAAATCATTCGTCCACGCTTCGAAGGTAGTTGTCCAATCGGATTGATAGATCTCCTGATGATCGCGCCCGTCCCAAGCAAAAGCCAACTGATTATCGCCATACTTATAACGATAAACGGCCGCCAGATTTTGATAAAAACTATGAAGTGGCTTAAAGTTTCGTATTTCAAAATTTTTTATCTGCCGGCTAAAGTTGTCGTCTAATCCAAGCGGATTGTGAATTGCCTGGTAATGTCCTTTTACTTTTTCGAGCAATACCTTAAGCAGGTCATCCTGCAGCGATAGCTGGGCATCTTCAAGGAGGTAGTTTTTGTCTAGCGGAAAAAATTTTCGAATCACGCTGAGTCAGAGGGTTTTACAAAAGTATAAATAAATA
This sequence comes from Bacteroidota bacterium, assembly GCA_024643595.1. GTDB lineage: Bacteria > Bacteroidota > Bacteroidia > Cytophagales > Cyclobacteriaceae > ELB16-189. The sequence continues at coordinate 8,747 of JAHEMS010000004.1, read as the reverse complement.
TTGATCCGACGTATTTTATTGGATTTAATGCATTGGCCAAGTAACAGATCAAATTATGAGCAAAAAAAATTAACTGACTTCTCTTTAATTTTTAAGCGATCATTAAATTACTTCGATTCATATATCATCTTGGCAAATGGAGTAGTTTTGTTATTCTAATCAATTCACTTAACATGAAAAGGAAAATTACTTTAGGATTACTGGGAGTTTTAATACTGATTCAGTTCATTCGACCAACACGCAATAGCTCAACGGAAGAAAGTCCTAATGAGATATCAAAGTATTATCAGGTACCTGCCGATATTCACACAATATTAAAGAAATCATGCTACGATTGTCATAGCAACAACACGAAATATCCCTGGTATGCCAACCTTCAGCCTGTAGGCTGGTGGTTACAAAATCATGTGAATGAAGGGAAGCGGGAGCTTAATTTTTCAGAGTTTGGTACCTATGCGGAAAAGAAAGCTAAGCATAAATTTGATGAAATTGAGGAGATGGTAAAGGAAGGTGAAATGCCTTTGCCTAGTTATACATTGATTCACAGGGATGCACAACTTACGCCTGAACAATCGTCTGCGATTGCATCCTGGGCGGGTGCTTTAAAATAGTTATTGTTTTCTGATTGATGGCGATCCGTTCCATAGTTTAAGGCTCATGGATTGTATACCGTTGCCGGAGCGGTTACTAATTGAGTAGGATATTTGATTCGCAGATTTATTTTAAACTCAGCCCGTAAGTTGTCAATTCCTTCCGTTGTTTTTGGATAGTAATATACCCTTGCCTCTAAGGTGTTGAAAATCAGGTTTTCGTTGCGTGCCCTGAGTGCCGCGGCAAAACCTGAATAGAAATTGTCTTTTTTCATTAACCTCTGATATTCCTGACCAAGGAAAGCAAGATCAATGTTTGTTACGGGAGCAAGGTGAAAGCCCAGCACCTTCCATGGAGTAAAAATGACGGTTTCAGTCCTAAGCCGTAATCTTTTCGATCCTAGTAAACTATCCGGTTTAAAGCCAAGTAGTCCGTTCACATCATTGATATCCAGACCTCGCTTTAAGGTTTGATTAAGTTGAGAGGCGAAGCTGACTTCCGCGAAGTGCCTTACTTTACTTTTATCGAACTGATAAATTCTACTATAACGACTAACGCTGATCTGCGCCAGGGCATCTTCAATCAGGTCTTCTCTTATATAATTTCCCAACTTCAGCGTATAGGTATAAAAGGTTCCGCTTTTATTGACCGTACTCACCATTACTTCGGCACCGGTATAGGCCCTTTGTATGCCACGCTCTTTCTCCCAGCCTCCTGTGAAAGACATGCGGTAACCGTAAGGTATATCTTCCGTTCTGCCGAAACCAAGGACGTAGCGCGTTTTATAAAAATTTTGTTTGAAGAAGGATAACTGTCCCAACACATCGGACCTGTTGACATATATCATGCTATCGTTAGGTAAAAATGTTTTATCGGGTAATCGGGTGAATTCCTGATCGAAGGTACGGAGAGCGATAAAGGTTCGGTTTCGGTTTTCACCATGAGCGGGTCCGGGCAATAATTTTTTCAGGCCAAAGGAATAACCGGCCCACAGATCTTTAATAGTATATTCATAATCGTAAAATGATTTTTCTTCAGTATTAAAATTATTCTTTGACCAGTTGCGACTCAACTCCAATGCACCTGTCCACCGTGCGTGCGGGTGATACAGAGGCCGGTCTAATCGAAATAAATATCCATATTCATTTTCATTGCCAATACTGCGACCTGAGTTTATCTCAGTGTAAGCGATAGAGGCATTGATAAAGCTTCCGAATAAATTCCATTTCTGATAGAGAAATTCATACCCGGTTTTTGGAGAACGATCGTAATCGTAGACGCCTGTCATTCGCAGTTTCTGACCCATTCCACCAAGGTTTGCTTCTTGTAGGCGAAAGCGATATTCATGGGTGCTATAGGGAGCAACGGCAACTCCAAAGCTGAACACATCCCTGGTCATGACCAACAAGTCTACGCTATCACTTTCTTCGGAATCGGGCAAAACGAAAATTCTCGAATCGAGGATAAACTCAAGATTGCGCAAGTAACGTTCGTTATCAGCGACACGATAAGGGTTGAGGGGTTTGCCTTCACGTAGAAATAAGTTATTGCGGATAACCCAGGTCTTTGTATCATTATGAAGCCGGTTGCCAATTTTAGCGGCTGTGCTTCTTATCCAACGTGTGGTATCAATCACATTTCGTTCAAACCCAATTCTGTTGATAATTATTTTTCTAATAATTTTTCCTTCATAAGGCAGAAAGGGGGCTTCACTTTTGATGTTTATGGCGGAATCAGATAGAGGTTTGTGCTGGATGGTCTCCATCAATTTTTGAGAGGCACGCGAATTCAATAAAGCGTTCTTTTTTGATGGGCTGATAGTATCCTGCTGGTCTTGTGAAAAAACAGACCCCTGAAACGAAAAAAGTAATAGCAAAATGCCAATACGCTTCATGGTTAAAAAAGGACAAGATAAATTAACCACATATGAATTATTAAAAAACTAACCAAGGTCATACTCTTACCTAATTATTGTCATACCCGTGGCACTGAATTTCTTAAGCCAGAAGACCTATCATTTAATTCAAATTTTAGTTTTTACCTCCCAGCGTCTGCACTAATGGTGGGTCCAAAGAAAATAGCATTCATTAGTATTTTGTTGGTGCCAAACCAAAACGCGCGGAACGCCATGTTTTCAGTGAAGCCTATGACATGCCCAGTGCCAATAATTGAAATACCCAATGCCGATGAATTTTTAAGTTTATCATAATTTGGTTGAGTGATATAACCGCTCAACCTGGGGTTTTCATTATAAACTAAAGGATTAGAATATGCGCCATTGGCTTTTTGGATGAATAAATTGTTGCCTTTAAACAGGGCTATTTTAGAAGAGTTGTATCCATAAAAAAATGGGTGTGTCAGGTCAGCGTCTGCCTCGAAGATGGCTCCGCTAGTTTCCTTTGCTCGCCTGTTTTCTTCAATATCTCCATAAGGTTTTGGTTTAGCTGGATCTTGCTTTCCTGACTGACTTGAAGACGCAGGGTCTTCTTTTTTTTGCTCAAATCGCCCAAGACCTGATGCGTTAAAAAAGCTAAGCGCTCTCTCAAATCCAATCAGGATACCTCCCGCCTGCACCCAGGCTTTTAATTTTTCCTTTGCCGATTCGGTGATGGCAGAGTAAGACCCTTCCGGCATTAAAATGGTATTATACTTTTGAATTGAGGTGGAGTTAAATACACTGACTGGAATCAATGTTACTGGAATTTGAAATCGGGTATCCAACAAATGCCATAGTTCACCGGCATCCGTTGGAGAAACTCCTTCTTCAACCAAAATGGCAATTTCAGGTTTACGTAATGGGTAAAACGAACTGCTTCCCAAACTGACCCCCCGGTTATCTAATCCGGTGCTTAGTGCGTATACGTCTATTCCATCTTTCTCTGTGATTTCTTTTACCACAGCTTTAATCTGATCTGGCGTTTTGTCTTGATTTTCGATAGGTATTAAGATGGTACCCAGTTCAAACTTCTTCCCCTCACCATAAAAAACCTCATTCGATACTTTGATACGAATGCCTTTGTCCAGCAAGCGATACATCGCCCGAGGAACATAATATCCATGGGGTTCAATTACGTAGGCATAACTTCCCTGACCATTCACCTGACCAGGCGGTAATTTGCTTTCTTTAATTTTTTCACCAAGGGCAGGCGCTGTTTTTATCTCTTCATAATCTAACCCAAACGCAAGCGGCATCGTCCAACTGGAAATATCATAGAAGATGCTGTCTTTGAATTTCGTTTGTTTAAAAAAAAGACTTTGTAATAGTTTGTACTGGACCTGGTTTGTGGGCAGAAGGTAACTCGAGGATATATCAAAGGTTTTTCCGTTGATCGTTTGAGTGGATGATAATTTGTAGAGGTCAATATTTTGACGCAACGCCATTTCGGCAAACATATTCACTCGGGCCTTGTCTTTTGATCCTATGATATACGCCTTGACCGGATCTTTGCCCGCCTCGGCATAAGCCGTTTTGTAAAAGTCACGCTGATAAGTGAGCAATTCTTCCCGCATTTCATTAATTGCTTTTAGTGAGCTGATCATCGTCACAAACTGATTTCGTATGGTAAAGGGGAATTTCAGCACCCCATTTACACTTTCCTGCGCATGACCTCTTGAACTGGCCTGTTCAAACAATATTCCGATGGAACCCTGCACATCCGGAAAGGTTGAGCCCTTGCCATAATAAAAATCATCGTATCCTTCTTGCGTAAAATATAATGAGCCTATCTGATTTAATGCTTTAGCATGATACTCTCCCATTTTCCGGGTAAGCTCCTGGTTTTTGTCGGGTGTAAGAGGGTGCACACGGGATGGCACACCGGGCATGAAAAAGAACGTGGCGTTGGTACCTTGTTCGTGGTGGTCGGTTAATACATTGGGTCTCCATTCTTGGAATTTTTTTACCCGCGCCCTCGATTCCGGATGTTGTGCCACCAGCCAATCGCGGTTGAGATCAAACCAATAATGATTATACCGTCCACCGGGCCATGCTTCATGATGCTCATTGTCATTTGGATCAGCAGAAATCATCATGCTTTTTCGGGAGTTTACCCAACTGGAAAAGCGTTGTAATCCATCGGGATTAAAACTTGGGTCGAACAAAATGATGGTGTTTTCAAGATACCTTTCTATTTCTGGTCCTTTAGCGGCAGCCAGGTAATAAGCCATTAATAGGCCAGCATTGGCACCACTTGCTTCATTGCCATGTATGCTGCAACCGAGGTAGAAAACAGCTGGCATATTTTTTAAATCTAATGATCCTGATTGGGCTGCGTCACTTAATTGAAGGTGCTGCGTTCGCAACGCTTCAATGTTTTGATGGTTTTTGGGAGATGTTATAGTTAATAGTAAGAGTGGCCTGGCTTCGTAGGTGAGGCCGGTTTGTTCTAAAGTAATACGATCGGAAGCCAGGTCGAGGGCTTTCATATAATTGACCAGCCGGTCATGTGTGATGTGCCACTCCCCAACTTCGTGACCAATCACCTGCTGGGGTGTTGGTATGGATGGGTCATATTGCGTATCAGGGGGCAGATAATAAGACAGGTTAGTTTGGGCATTGCTGACTATGGAGAAAGTAAATAAGGAAATCGCTACTAAAAAGGTGTTTTTCATAATAATATTCTGTAATCTATAATTAGGACAAGGCAAGTAATCTCTTTTTTGACAATGTGCAAACGTTATGGCTTCTAATGGTATGCGCCATTATTTAATTGTTAATAAAATGTTTGAAAGATTTAAAACAGACAAGCATTGAACTAAACTTCAAAAGGATATTTTTGCCACGGAAATTACACACCCTAAACCAAAATTATATGAGGAAAATTTTACTCACATTGAGCCTGGCACTTATAGCTTCTTTAGGGCTAAAGGCACAGGTCACTACGTCCTCCCTTTCGGGAATCGTAACGGATTCCAAAGGCGAAGCGTTGATTGGTGCTACTGTCGTGGCTATCCATACTCCCTCAGGAACAACATACGGTGCGGCAACGAGAGTTGATGGACGCTATGTCATTCCTGGTATGCGTATTGGCGGTCCTTATACCGTTAAAGTCAGTTTTGTTGGTTACAAAGAGCAAGAAACTCAGGATGTTTATCTTAGTCTTGGTGTTAGTGCAAACATCAATGCCAAGTTGGAAGATGAGAGCACACAATTGAATGAGATTGTTATATCAGGTATACAGAATGATATTTTCAGTACGGACCGTACAGGTGCCGCTGCTTCGTTTACCAAAAGTACCCTGAACAGTCTTCCCACCATTGGAAGAACGGTAGATGATATTGTGAAATACAATGCGTATGGCAACGGTCGTTCCTTTGCCGGACAGGATAGCCGTTTCAACAATTTTACGATTGATGGATCCGTGTTTAATAATGGTTTTGGTCTGGGTTCCTCAGCTCAGGCAGGTGGTCGTACTGGCACCACGCCAGTTTCATTGGATGCTTTCGACGAGATTCAACTTAATGTTGCCCCATTTGATGTGCGCCAATCTGGCTTTGCCGGAGCCAGCATTAATGCAGTAACCCGTTCTGGGACAAACGAGGTAACAGGTTCAGTTTATTTTATAACCCGTGGAAATTCCTTAACAGGTAAAAAGGTTGATGGTGCAGAATTGAAAGGTGTTAACATTGATGAAAAGACAATGGGATTCCGCGTGGGGGCACCGATTATTAAGAATAAGCTATTCGTATTTGTCAATGCAGAGCAGTTTGAAAGTTCAACACCCGCACTAACCTGGTCGGTAGATCGAGGTACTGGTGGATCGAATATTTCCCGTGTGAAGGAATCGGATCTTCTCCAACTCAAAGATTATATGAGTAAAAACTTTGCCTGGGATGGCGGTGCAATAGATGGTTACAATAACGACATCATCAGTAAAAAAGCGCTCATCCGGCTGGATTACAACATAAATAATAATCACAAGTTATCCGTACGTTATTCTCAACATGATTCTGAATCTGGATCATTGATTAGCAATAGTAACAGTAGTAACACGGCTGGATTTGGAAACCGTAATAACTCCAGTACGGCCATTTCTATGGAGAACAGCGGGTATAAAATTATGGACAATACAAAATCGGTGGCGCTTGAATTGAACTCCAATTTCGCAAGTAAATTCTCTAATAAAGCCATTCTTACTTATAATAAACAGAATGAGGATAGAAAATATAGAACAGATTTATTCCCTACTGTAGAAATTCAAGATCCCTCTACCAAGTCTACCTATACTACGGTTGGCTTTGACCCCTTTACGCCGGATAATAAGTTGAGATATTCAACTTTTAATTTCACGGACAACCTCACCTATTATGCAGGTAACCACACCCTGACAGCAGGGGTGGCTCTTGAAAAGTTTACTTCTGATAACTTGTTCTTCCCAAGTTCAAACGGAGTGTATGTTTATAACTCACTTACAGATTTCTACTCGGCGATGAATTCATTCCTGGCAGACCCCTCCAATCCTACCTCACCAGTAAGTGTGGCTCGATACAATTTGCGTGTGTCACTATTGCCCGCAGGGACTAAACCATGGCAAACTCTAAAATCAACAACCTACAGTTTCTATCTGCAGGATGAGTTCCAAATGAATGATAAATTCAAATTAACAGCTGGTATCCGAGGTGATATTTTCGCTTATGATAATTCAACCACGGAAGCATATAATAACACCACGGTGGCAGGCCTTACTTTCAAGGATGATTACCAGTCTCCCTATAAAGTGAGCACAGGAGCATTTCCAAAAAATAAACTCCTCCTCTCACCCCGTCTTGGCTTTAACTATGATGCTAAAGATGATAAGACCATTCAGATTCGTGGAGGTATAGGGGTATTTGTTTCACGCATACCTCAGGTATTGATTTCAAACCAATTAGGTAACAATGGTGTAAATACGGCTGTGGTTACATTAACAGGCAATATTCCTTTCCGTACTGACCCAGCTAATTTGCCTCCTGGCTTGATTAATCCAGCCGCACCTTCCGGATTTGTGGTGAATGCCTCCGATCCTGATCTAAAATATCCGATGGTGTTGAAGACCAACCTGGCGATTGACAAAAGATTACCATTTGGATTAATTGGTACCGTTGAGGCAATTCATAATAAAAATATTCAGGCCCTTCGTTATATCGATGCAAACCTGAATGTATCAAACAGTGCCTTTACAGGACCTGATACCCGCGAGCGTTTCACGGGTACTCGCTATATTAATTCCCAGGTGAGCAATACGTTTGTTTTGAAAAACACCAGCAAAGGATATTCCTATACACTGACTGCCAAACTGGAACGCCCTACAGTTAATGGACTTGGTGGTATGCTGGCGTATACGTATGGTTATGCACGTGATTTACAATCCGTAGGAAGTACGGTTCAAGCTAACATGCCAACCACTAATGGACAAAACTACCTGGCTACTTCCTATGCCGATAATGACCTTCGTCATCGCATTGTAGGATTTGTAAATTATAAAAAAACATATGGCGGTGAATTTGGTGGAGCAACTACCGTTACCCTTGGAACCACTGCCACCAGCGGCCCCAAAATTTCCTATATCTATAGCAATGATATGAACGGTGATGGTCAGAATAATGACCTGATCTTTATACCTAAAACAGCCGCTGAACTTTCCTTTGTATCCTTTACCACCGGTGGCAAAACATTTACCCCCGCCGATCAGCAGGCTGCCTTTGATTCATTTATCGATGGCGATGAATATTTATCAAGCCGCAGAGGCCAGTATGCTGAAAGAAATGGACAGGCGTATCCTTGGCTTACCCGTTTTGATTTTACGATTGCTCAGGATATTTACATTAAAGTTGGAGCAAAAGCTAAGCGCAACGCTATTCAGGTAAGATTGGATATTCTCAATGTAGGTAACTTAATTAGCAACAAGTGGGGTGTAGGATATTCCACCGTAACCACCGCACCATTAACGTTGGCCAGTACCAGCGCTGCCGGTGTTCCTTCCTATAGAATGGCAACCCAAACCGTTGCTAAATCTGACGGAACTAGCGAAGTGATCTTAGTACGTGATCGTTTTGTGCCTGGTATTTCTTTGAGTAATGCATGGCAAGGCCAGCTGACCCTACGATATACTTTTAATTAAGCGATCTTAAATCAAATAGTATAAAAAGAGGCCCGACTGGGTCTCTTTTTATTTTAT